>NZ_JBTXLS010000025.1:0-41329 GCF_054871665.1 Myroides sp. LJL115
GCTATACTTCTATACATGACATCTACTTAAAAGTATCGTAAAGTTAAGAACCGCCTTGGTACGGATCCGTATGCCAGGTGGTGTGAGAGGTCGGCTGAAGAAATAATCTTCAGCCTCCTACTCGATTGGCTTAAAAATAATATAGTTCCTTATGTGACGAATAAGAGATATTGCTCAAGATTACTTTTATGATCTAAGCTGTAATATAAAAAGGGTTTATTGCATTGGCAATAAACCCTTTTATCCTTAAATTACCACTATTAGGTAAGTGTTTTATCCGTTGTATGCCTCTACAATAATTGCATTGTCTTCCAGCATTTGTCGTAACATATTCTCAATTCCATTTTTCAATGTAAAAGTAGAAGATGGACATCCACTACAAGCACCTTGTAAAACTACCTCTACCGTATTATTAGATGGGGTATATTGTTTGAAAGCAATATTACCTCCATCTGCTTGTACTGCAGGTTTAACATACTCCTCTAAAATATTAATGATTCTTTGAGATTTCTCGTCTAAGGAATCAAAATGAGTTTCTTCTTGCTTTTCTAACTCCTTTGTATCTGTAATTAAAGACTCATCTACTGCAAGGTTTCCTTGTTCTAAAAACTCTTTGATAAAAGTTCTTGTGCTTTGGATATACTCATTCCAATCATATGCATCGTACTTAGAAATAGATACATAGTTCTCATCAATAAAAATTTCTTTTACAAAGGATTGTTTGAACAGTTCTTGTGCTAATAAAGAAGATTGAGCTTCATCAATATTTTTAAGTTCTAATGCTTTCTTTGTTAATAGCTTATTGGCAACAAATTTAATTACTGCCGGGTTAGGCGTAGATTCTGCATAGATAGTTACTGGTTGCTTTTTATTTTCTGTTTTAGTTTCCAGTAGTATTTTATTACCTTTATCCAAGAATGTTTCAATCTGCTGAGCAAGGGATTCTTTTACATCATCCCACTCTACAATTGAAAATTTTTCCACTGCAATGAAATTATTTGAGATATAAATCGTTTTAACAAAAGGAAGATAGAAAAGTTCACGAGCAAGAGGAGAGTTAGCAGTCTCATCTATGTTTTTAAATTCGTGATTTTCACCTTTTACTATAAAATCTGGTAAAACAAATTTTATAATTGTAGGATTTGACGTATTTTGAATTTGTATTTTTGACATATTACATTTTAGTTTTTTCAAAATTAACAAAGAATAAATGGAACAATCAAAGATATAATCTTTTTAAACAATTAATTAACATATAGTAAGCATTAATAATTTAAAGTAACAATTAACATGAGCAAAACAATAGGGCTTTTATTATCTGTCTTTATGTACTTGTTTTTCACCACTCCCAATTATGGAAAAGGTGGTAATAGCGATTTTGAAGCAAAGGCGCTTTTAGAAACAGAACATAGCATGGGATTTTTGCAAGAACAGCAGCCTGAAATAAAGTACGGTAAGCCATATAATTTGACCCAATGCGCTGGACCTGCTTTACAAGATCCAGCAACTTTCTATTTACCAGATGCAGTAAGAGGAATTGGAGATCAGGCAAATGGAAAAGATCAAGATGGAGTAGCTATTGTTCCTTTTGGTTTTTCATATGACTTTTATAAAAGTCAAAGTGATGCGGAAATTCAACGCGAGAAAATAAGCAGTAGAAATCTTTGGATTAGTTTACCAAAAGATAGCGCTCCTGTTAGTTATTATGTTAGAGTTTATTCGGTACAGGATCCAGATCAGTATAAGGTATGGGGATTTGATCTTGTTGTAAAACAAGAGGATTGTACCATAGCAGATATGATTGTATCTGTAGCGGACTTATATAAAAGTGTTGACTCGCCAAATGATAAAGCAAGCTTTAATTTGGGAGTAAATGCTAATGAAGCCTTTTTAGGTAATGTTACTTTATATAAAGTACAGCTTTTTGAAGTAGTCCAAGGTGTAAGAGGTCAAGAGATTTTAGATGTAGATAATAATTGGGATAATTATCTAGCCTCTAACAATACTGTGATTGAGATACAGGTGAGCGATGTGAAGAATCCTTCTAATGCTAAAGGACATAAGCGTTTTACTTTGTATACAGAGTTTTTAGACACTAATGCTACTGCTGCACTTTCTGCTCAACAAAGTAACGAAGAAACCCAAGAAGATAAACGAGAAGGAATTTTTGACCTAACACAAGCTCAAAGCCAGATCGGCAATGGTGTAATGACACCTTATTTATCTATTAGCTATTATTCGGATCACAATTTTACCAAGATCATTGAAAACCCAACTGAATTCACTGCTTTAGATGGTACAGTAGTATATGCTAGAATAAGTAATCCACTTTTTCATGCTAACCCTGTTGTGGTTAAAAGTGCTTCGATTACACTGTCTATTATAGCTAAACCAGTTATTGGTGCATTTGATAATCTAACCATGTGTACAGATAATAAAACACAGTGGAATTTTGATTTACTTGTTTTAAACAAAGACATTTTAGGAAGTTATCCAGAAGTATCGGAAGATGGAACAACCGGATATACTGTAGCTTATTTTGACAACGAGCAAGATGCTATAAAGAATGAAAATGCTATCTCTAATAGTTTAGATGTTAGCTTAAATGAAATTCGCACCTTATGGGTTAGGTTAACTGATGTAGAAACTGGAAATTTTAATCATAAAAGCTTTACTGCTTCTTTAGGATACAGCAAGATAACCACTTATAATTATGCTATAAACTATTGCTATAACGATGTACAGCAAAATACAGCTAATCTTTACGCTGGTGCAAATGGTGTGAAAGGTGCTACCGTTATAGAACGACCTGATAAAGAGTTTTATCCAAATTATGATCAATTAGATGTATTGTTTTTTGAAAATGAAATCGATGCACAAAACAATACCAATGCTTTAACTAGAGAGCAAGCTCAGAATTATCCTCTTGGTATTGGTCAGAAAAAGCAATTGTATTCTAGAGTTAAGATGGTAGAGGGATTTGCTTGTCAAAGCGATGATTATAAAACCTATACTATTAGTAGCAATTTAAGTGTGAGCGGAAGTTTTGGACCTGAACAAAATTCTTTACAATTATGTAATAATGGACAAGACCAAGGGACTATTGGTAGTAATGTTTGGTTCGAGCCAAATGACCAACAAGTTTATAGAGTTACTCTTTTCAAAGTAGTAGAGAATAATACAGCAATTGCTGTTGCAACAAAGATAGGAAGTAGTAAAGAAGAATTAGAAATGGAAATTACACAGGATGGTACGTATTTCCTTCAAGTGACTTATGCACAAAATCCTTATCCAGATTCTACCCCTTGTTCATTGCGCTCTCATAATTGGCAAGTAAAACCAGTATTTAACGTATTTATTTTAAATGCGGATGCTACCAATATGGTAAACTCTTTAGATATTGATCAAAATGGTCGTGCATTTGTAGAAATCGGAGTATCTACCGATGAGGTGGATGATTTTGAATACGCTATTGATAATGGGGCGTTCCAAAATTATAATCGCTTTGATAATATTCCTATTGGAGATCATGTTGCATGGGTAAGAAGTAAGTACAGTAACTGTGCAGTTATGACAGTGTTTTCAGTATTTGGATATCCTAAGTATTTTACACCAAATGGAGATGGATACAATGATACATGGAATATACCTGGGCTGAGTGGACACCCTGAGGCTAGAATTAATATATTTGACCGTAATGGAAAGTTATTAAAACAAATGAGTCCTAACAATATGCAAGGATGGGATGGGCTTTATAATGGTCGCCAATTACCTTCCACAGATTATTGGTTTACAGTAGAGTTTACTAATGATTTACCTGGTAATGATGAATTAAATGGACGTTCAGTAAAATATACAGGACACTTCTCTTTAAAAAGATAATTAAGTTATGAAAAGAATATTAAAAAAAGGATACCTTGTTTTAGCATTAGCTTTTGCTCAATTGGGGTTTGCCCAAGATGGTTTTGCAGTGTACACGGAGTATTTAGCAGATAACTATTATCTTTTGCACCCTGCTTTGGCTGGGATTAAAAATAGTGCTCAATTCCGATTATCCACTCGTCAGCAATGGAGTGGAGTAGAGGACGCACCTAGTTTATTAACTTTTGCTGGAAGTACTAGAGTTGCAGAGCGATCTGGAGTAGGAGTAATTGCCTATGATGATAAAAACGGATACCATAAACGAAGCGGCTTTAAAGCTACCTATTCACACTTTATCACCTTTAGTGAATCACGCTATGATTTAAACTTATTGTCCTTTGGTATTAGTGCAGGTTTTGATCGAACTAGTTTAGATGAGACAGAGTTTGGTGGATTTGACCCTAGTATTAATGGTACTATTGTAACAAAAAGCTCTAACTTTATAGTGGATGTAGGAGCTGCTTATAACTATGAAAACTTATTTACTATGTTTACTATTCAAAATTTGATTAGTTCTAAAAATAAGCTCTATAGTGATGCACAGGACAATAATTTCAGAAAGTATTTACTTGGTGCTGGATATGCTTTTGGTAATACTAAATATGGGCAAGGATGGATATATGAACCATCTACTTTAGTGCAGTATACGGAAGAATTAGAACAGTGGACTGTGGATGTAAACATGAAGGTGTATCGTCAATTGGATTTTGGTAGAATTTATGCTGGACTATCCTACAGACAATATACCGATGGGGCCGAGTATATTACTCAAGGAAAAGTAAAAACACAACGTATGCAGTATATTGCTCCTTTAATAGGAGGTAATTATAAAAACGTATCCTTTACTTATTCTTACGTAGAAGGATTAGGGGATCTGAAAATTTCCAATTCCGGAACTCACGTATTTACTTTTGGTATAAATTTATTTGCTAAAAGAAGTAGTTTAGATTGTAATTGCCCTCATGTGCAAGATTAATAATAAAAAATAATCCCGATATTTATCGGGATTATTAATTTAACCCCGTTATGAATATACTATCCCTAAGAGGTAAAACTCCTCAAATTCCTGAAGATTGTTTTGTGGCTCAGAATGCTACCATTATTGGTGATGTTACCCTTGGCAAACAGTGTAGTGTTTGGTTTAATGCCGTAATACGCGGTGATGTTAACTCTATTAGTATTGGTGATAAAGTAAACATCCAAGATGGAGCAATTATTCACTGTACCTATTTAAAGCACCCAACCCTAATTGGTAATAATGTATCTATAGGACATAATGCAATGGTACATGGATGTCATATTCACGATAATGTTTTAATTGGAATGGGAGCTATTGTGATGGATAATTGTGTAGTACATAGTAATACAATTATAGCTGCAGGAGCTGTTGTAACTCAAAATACAATAGTAGAATCAGGAGCTATTTATGCAGGTGTTCCTGCAAAAAAAGTAAAAGATATTAGCGCATCTGATTTTCAAGGAGAAATAGAGCGTATTGCTCAAAACTATGTCATGTATTCTTCTTGGTATACACAAGAGCAAAAATAAGCCTTTAAAAAAAGGGGCTATCTCATAAAGGTTACCTAGCTGTCATTCAGGAGTAAATTATTAGGTATAATTTATATTTCAGATAAAATAATTGAATTATACTAAGTAAAGCACGATATTTATTAAGTAAAAAAGGGGCTGTCTTCAATTGTGAGACAACCCCTTTTTTTTAAAAATCTTCATAGCGGATTGTTGCATTCTCTTTTACGAAACTTTTTAATATAGTAGGGTCCGTATTGGTAAGTAAAGTATGTTCACCGATTCGTGTTAATGGATGTAAAAGCCCATTGTCTAACAGTATTTTTTTGGTTTGTTTTGCAACGGCTTGTCCAGAATCTATGATTGTAATATTATTTGGAATAACCTTTTGAATTTGCTGTTTCAAATAAGGATAATGCGTACATCCTAATACTAATGTATCTATTCCTTTTTCTACCATAGGTTGCAGGTATTGTTGTAAGAGAATAGTCATTTGAGGGGAATTGATTTGACCACTTTCTATCAGTGTGACTAAATCATAGCCTATTTGCTCTATTATTTCTACCTGGGGGTATAGCTTTATAGTTGAGGTAAATAAATCGCTTGTAATGGTTCCTTTAGTGGCTAAAACGCCGATCTTAGATGTTTTAGTAAGTATTGTTGCAGGTTTAATTGCCGGCTCTATACCAATGATTGGAACCTGGTAATGATTTCTTAGTTCTTTTACAGCATTTGTGGTTGCTGTATTACAAGCTATAACAATTATTTTAGCATTTTTAGAAAGTAGATAATCTATATTTTTCATACAAAGATCTACGATAACTTGTTTGGACTTAACCCCATATGGTGCATTTTTTTGATCGGCTAAGAATATAGTGTCTTCACAGGGTAATAATGTAATTAATTCCCTCCAAATTGTGGTACCACCAATTCCCGAATCAAATAAACCTATAGGATCTGTATTTTGCATAGGCAAATATAAAAAAAAATCCACTCTAATTTTAGAGTGGATTATATATTAATTATTAGGAAAATTAGTTAACTCCTAATTCTTTTTTAACTGCCGCTAATAGGTTGTCCCCATCTGCTAATAATACTCCAGATCCCATTGAAGAATCTAATACGTAGTTAAAACCTTGTGCTTTACCAACCTTTTGGATTGCAGCTAAAGTTTTCTCTAAAATTGGTTGAGATAACTCGTATTGTTTTTTCTGTAAATCTTGTTCAGCTGTTGTACGGAATTGTTGAATTCTTTGTTGTAAGTTTTCAATTTCTAAAGCACGCTCTTCGTTAGTTGCATCACCAACTGTAGCAGCTTCTGATTGGTATTTTTGAATCTTAGTTTGGTACTCCGTCATCATTGTTGTGAAGTTTTTATCGTAGTCTTCACCAAGCTTTTTTAATTGAGCTTCTGCTGTTTTCATTGCAGGAAGTTCACTCATTAAAACTTGCACATCAATATGAGCTATTTTAGATTGCGCCATTACAGCTGTAGTACCTACGCCGAAAAACATCACAGCTGCAATTAATAAAGATTTCATTTTTTTCATTGTTACTCGATTTTTTGATTTATTGTATATAATTATTTTTCTATTTTTTTGCCTCTTGGTCCTTTTTTAATTGATCCTTTTTATCTTGGATTTCCTTGGCAATTCTTTCTTTTCTTTCTTGTTGTTCTTTGAGAGCTTTCTCTCTTCTTTCTTGAGCCTGTTGTCTAACTTGCTCTATTTCTTTGTTTCTTCTCTCAATGGCTTGCTCTCTATTTATTCGAGCTTGCTCTTGCTTTTTCTCTTGTTCAATGCGTCTTTGTTCACGTAGAGCTTCAATATCCAAGGTTGGTTTATTGCTTTGTCTTGCTTGGTTCAACTCTATACGCTTTTGTCTTTCTTGCTCAAGGAGTAAATCTCTTTGCCTTTTTTGCTCTTCGATTTCTCTTTTTTGTTGTTCGATTAAAAGCTTCCTTTCTTCTAAAGCGTCCATTTTAGCCTGCTGGTTTTTGAGCCTTTGTTCTTGCATTTCTGCTTGCTTTTGCTCGTAGAGTTTTTCCTGTTGGGCTATTTTCTCTAACCTAGCTTTTTCTTGTGCTTCTAATTTAGCTTCTCGTTGTCTTTGTAATTCTTCTCTTTTAGCAATAGCAGCTTGTTCTTTTTGGTACTGAGGATCGTTGGCTTGTTGAGCTAAACGTTCTTTCTCTTGTTGACGTAAGATACGATCTGCTTCTGCTTTTCTTCTTTGTTGCTCTTCACGACGCGATTGTCTAAGAGCCATTTGATCTTCTTGTTTTTCTTCCTCCTCTAGCTCAGCAACCTGTTTTTTAGTCATGTTTTGCTTACGCCTTGCACTGTTCATTCTTTTTAAAACAAGTTCACTTATATCATAGCGAGCACTTGCTAGAACCATAGTCGACTCTGTATTCTTATCCAAGACATAATCAAATTTTCTTGCCTGGGCGATATCCTCTACTACAGAAAATACTTGGTCTTGAATGGGCTTAGATAGCATTACTTTTTGAGTAATTAAATCTCCCTTGGTACCAAATCTTTTTTGTTGGTATTCATATAACTCTTGTTCTAAAATGGAAATTTCTTGTTCTTTTTCCTCTATTAGTTCTCGAGTTAATAGAATTCTTTCATTGGACAATGCCTGCTTCAAGGCTTGAATCTCTGCTTGCTTTTTATCGCCTTGGGCTTTCCACTGGTCGGCTCTAGAATCGATAGCAGCTGTAGCTTCTATGTATTCTGGGGTTTTACTAAGGATATATTCCATATCAATAAATGCCACCCTCGCACTACCTCCTTGGGCTATTGCCTTGGAGAAAGATAATGTAAATATACAAATTATAGAAGCTAAAACAACTCTCATTATATCGATTTTAAGTATAAACTACATTAAAATGATTGTCCTAGGATAAAATGCGTTTGCCACCCACTTTTTTGTGTTGAACCTGGAACTGGATCAAATCCATATCCAAAGTCAATACCTAAAAGTCCGAACATTGGCATAAATACACGCACTCCAAAACCTGCAGAACGTTTTAATTCAAACGGTTGGTAGTTTTTAAAAGTGTCGTATGCATTACCTGCCTCTGCGAAGGATAATAGATAAACTGACGCGCTAGGTTTTAATGTAATTGGATATCTTAACTCTAACGTAAATTTATTGTATATAGTACCTCCAATTTGTTCTCCTCTATCATTTATTGGAGTTAATGTTTGGTTTTGGTATCCTCTTAATTGAATTACCTCACGGCCATCCAAAGAGAAGTTAGCCAAACCGTCTCCACCTAAATAAAATCTTTCAAATGGTACGATACCTCTGTGCTTGTTGTATGCACCCATATATCCAAACTCTCCAAGAGTTCTAAGTACGAATTTTCCAGTAAGGGTAGTGTACCAGTCTCCTTTGAATTTTAATTTATAGTATTCTAACCAGTTGAAACGTTTTTGGTCAATTTTACCTTGATCTGGGGCTGCATCTTGCCATTTAGCAACTGCTTGTCCTTTGGCATTGATGTACTGTCCTTCTGCTAGAGGTAATCCAGTAGATGGGTCAGTCATTCCTTTTTTAGCTCTTAATTTATAAGCTTGTTCATTTTGTAAGTTTTCATAATTTACATTGTTGAACAAAGAATATGGAGGGGTAAATTTACCACTGATGCTAAAGAATGAACCAAAGGTTGGGAAAATTGGGTCAAAACCACGGTTATCACGTCTTAGTTCAATTTGGTAAGCTAAGTTTTTAGAGTCTCCATCTCCGAAGGTGAATAAACCAGTATTATAGTTTTTCATATCGTAGTATTGGAAGCTCAATGTATGAGATAATACGAAGTAATCATCTGGTACATTTAACTGTTTAGCTAATCCAAAAGATAAAGTAGTAATGTTAAATCCTCTACTTCTATCTGTAGTACGCGTATAATAATCGTACATATTTTGCTGGCTATAAGCAATAGTTCCAAAGAAACTAACTGGCTTTCTTCCACCAAACCAAGGTTCAGTGAAGCTTAAACTATAGGTCTGGTAGTAGCTACTTCCTTGTAAACGAAGTGCTAAAGACTGACCGTCTCCCATTGGGAATGGCTTATATGCATCTTTATTGAAGATGTTTCTCAAAGAGAAGTTATTAAAGGAAAGCCCTAAGGTTCCGATAAAACCACCTCCACCGTAACCACCTTGTAATTCTACCTGGCTAGATCCTTTTTCTACTACTTGCCAGTCAACATCTACTGTTCCTGCTTGAGCATCTGCATTTAAAATGTCTGGAACAATTGCTTGAGCATCAAAAATCTGTAATTGACCTAATCTTCTCATAGTTTCCATAACCTGTGCCTTTGACCAAGTCTCTCCAGGTCTAGTACGAAGCTCTCTGTGGATTACACGGTCATTGGTGTTTTGGTTACCACTAACAGTAATATTATTGAATCTTGCAATTGGACCTTCTAAAACTCTAATCTCAAAATCAATAGTATCATTGGCAGTCTTTACCTCAATTGGTTGGATACTTGAGAATAAATATCCATTGTTTTGATAAAGGTTAGTCAAATCTTGTGCATCAGGATTCTTGTTATCTTGGATTCTTTTATCTAAAAGAACTCCATTGTACACTTCTCCTTTTTCAAGTCCTAAGACTCTAGAAAGGTATGCATTATTGTATACTGTGTTTCCGATAAAGCGAATGTCTCCAAAGTAATATTTATTACCTTCTTGTACATCAATATCAATAGCAACTGTATTTGTTATTGGATCGTAACCTGTAGTGTCTGCTACAATACGCGCATCACGGTATCCGTTTTCTTTATATTTATCAACAATATTTGCTAAGTCTTCTTCATATTTAGTAGAAATAAACTTAGAGGCTTTAAAAATACGAAGGGGATTCCAAGGGCTACGCACTTTGGTATCTTTCATCGCTTTCTTTAAGGCCTTATCACTTAGTTGTTCATTTCCGTTAAAATGAATATCCGATATCTTTACTTTTTTACCCTTATCTACTCCAATGATTAGATCCACTCTTCTACCAAGAGAATCTGTAGGAATAGTTTGAAGAGTAACTTTAGTATTGTAGAAACCGTCTTTTTTGTATTTATTTAATAAAAAGTACTTTGTTGTAGAAAGGAAGTTTTCATTAACAATTTGTCCTTTTGTCAATTTAGCCTCTTTGATAAGACTTTCTGATTTTGTCTTTTTATATCCATTAACGCGTATGTTATCTAAACGCGGTAATTCATTTAAAGTAAGTTCTAAATTGATTGTATCATTAACCACAGATGTTTCATAGATATTAATATCTGTGAAGAAATTTAAATTCCACAACTTTTTAAGTGCGTCTGAAATTTCCTCACCAGGAACAGCTATTTTTTGCCCTTTGTTAAGGCCAGTAAAGGTTATAACGGTTTGAGGGTTATAATTGTATTTTCCAGTTACGGTGATATCTCCAAGGGTATAAATTTTTGGAGATTCAAAAGAAGGAAAGTTTATACTGTCTTGTGCTTTTGTTTGGGTGCAGAAGAATCCTGCGACTAACAGTGCAAAAAGAGAGGTACCTTTTTGAAACATTATTTACGTTTTTTATTAAAGTTGTTCACTAGTTTTTCCAAATCTTCTTTCTCTATTTTGGTAGGTAAGAAGGGCCTTATAAAATTCTTGTTCACTAAAGTCTGGCCAAAGTACTTCGGTGAAATATAATTCCGCATAGGCGATTTGCCATAGCATGAAATTACTGATTCTTTGCTCTCCGCTAGTTCTAATTAACAGATCCACATCAGGTAAGCTACGCGTGTAAAGATGCTCATTAATAATTGATTCATCAATATCGCTTGGCGAAATTAAGTTATTTTTAACTTTAATCGAAATATTTTTTATTGCTTCGATCATTTCGTTGCGAGAACCGTAACTTAAGGCTAATGTAAGTGTTAATCCTGTGTTAGATTTTGTAGTTTCCATAACTTCAGCTAAGTTCTTTCTCACCTTAGAGGGTAATAAATCTAAATTACCCATTGCAGTTAACATTACATTGTTTTGCATAAAGGTAGGAAGTTCTTTCTTTAAAGATCTAACCATTAAATCCATCAGCATATCAATCTCGAATTTTGGTCTTGACCAGTTTTCAGTTGAAAAAGCATACAAAGTCAAATAGGGGATTTTTAAGTCAACACAGGTTTTAATAGTAGAGCGAACGGATTTAACCCCATTTTCATGGCCAATTGTTCGTAAAAAACCTTGCTTTTTTGCCCACCTACCGTTACCATCCATAATGATAGAAACGTGTTGTGGTAATTTTTTTAAGTCTATTTCTTGTTCTAAATTCATTTAATCTGCACAATAACATGGGTTTTTTCCAAAGGTATAACTCAATGAAATACCTGAGAAGAAAAACCAATCATTTCGGTTTTTTCCGAAACTATAGGGTTGTCTAATTTCTTGGGTTGGGTGGCTTCCATCTAAATTATTGGTAAAGGTATAGTTAGCCGCAACCTCTGCATTTATGTTCAAAGTTGGAGTTAATCTAAATTTTATTCCCAGGGCAAATGGTATTGCCATGGAATTTTTCTTATCTCCTTTCACTAAATCTATTCTCGAAGAAGGATACATATTATCCTCGGGTTCATCTGGCTTATAATATAAATCTGTATAGCGGATTGCCGATAAGCCTAAATACATATAAGGTGTTAAACCAAATTCTTCTTCATGTAAATCAAATTCAAAAAAGTTGAATTCTATACCAATAGACAATTGATCAATGGTATTTGTAAAATTCAAACCTCTTTCTTTTCTGTAACCCATATCGGATTTGGCGTCATCTCCACTGATTTTAGTTTGTATGTAACTTAATCGGTAAGAGTGTCTTGGACTGCGATTTAATCTATAAAAAACAGAAAATCCTGGGTCTTTTGGGTTGATAAATTGGGTAGAACCTATATCTCCAACATAATTTCCTGCTCCAATGCCAACTCCCACTTCATGGATTTGCCCATAGCAAAGAGTTAGACTAAAGGTCAATAATAATGACAGTAGGATTTTGTTCATTCTGTTAAATTAATTTACAAATATAGTAATATAGACAAATAATAACGTAATTATTTTTTAGGGAAGTAAATTACCCTATCCCGTTATAACTCTTCCTCTAGCATTTTAGTATATAGGTTGAAGGTTATTTGTTATGGTTAGTTTCGCTTGTCTTCTCCCCAAAGTAGTTTTGTCCTTAAAGTTTTTATAAAGCTTTGAGAAGGGAATTCTACTAAATCTATTGTAAATGAAGCTTTTGAAATGGTAAGTTCTGTCTCGTTATCTATTGCTTTAGTGGTAGTGTCTAAAGAAACTAAAAATTGACTTTCACGGCTACTTACTTTTAGCTTTATATCTAAATTGTCTGGAATTACTAAGGGTCTTACATTTAAATTATGAGGAGCCAAAGGGGTAATCACAAAGCAATTTGTCTCTGGTTCAATAATTGGACCTCCACAGCTCAGAGAATATCCAGTTGAGCCTGATGGGGTAGAAATAATAAGTCCATCTGCCCAATAAGTAGCCAAATACTCATTGTTCAAATAAGTATCTACAGTAATCATCGATGTAGTGTTTTTTCTAGAAACTGTCACCTCATTTAAAGCATATTGAATATCAAAATCGTTGTTTTTTGCAGGATTACATTGTAAAGATAAAAGTGTTCTTTTTGATAGAGTATAGGTGTTCTCGAAGATATGCGGCAATAAAATTTCTATGTCATCTTGTTGTACGTTAGCTAAGAATCCAAGGCGACCTGCATTAATACCCACAATAGGAATATTCATGCTTTTTATAAAGTTTGCAGCTCTTAACATGGTACCATCACCTCCAATACCTATAAAGAAATCAATATTATCACTTAATCGGTTCTCTTCTCCGAAAGTAGTATATTCTTTAGAGAGTATATTATTTTGTTTTAGTAAATGGTAAAAGTGGGCTTCAAATATAATTTCAACCTCATATTCTTTAAAAACATTTAAAAGCCTTAGGATAATATTTTGAACTATGGGCTTACTTGTTTGTCCGTAGATTGCAATCTTCATTATTATATGTTTAGAAATTTATTGATGTATTGAGATCTCTCTTGTAAATCGTTTAGGTAGTCATCTTCTATGTGATGGGTTATAATTTGATAACCATGGCGCCTTAATTCATCTAAGATGATCTTAGTATTGTGTTTGTTTTTCTTTAAAAGGATGTGCATTTGGTCCTCTAGAGTTTGTAAGGTAACAATGCCATATAATTTAGCATTATTGCTTTCTACAATTTGGCTAATGGTAGAAATACTATATTGCAGTATATGATGACTAACAACTAAAGTTGTGCCAACTTCATCCAAAAATAGGGTAGAGGGCCAAAAATTCAGAAGGCTTTGTTTTTTTACAATTCCAAGCAGTTGTCTGTTTTGGTCTATTACAGCCAGTACATTAGCATCGTTGTTTATTAAAATATCATATATCTCAAAGATGTTCAGAATTGTAGGGCTTTGAAGATAAAAATGCTCTAAGTCATAGATGATTTCTTTAATGGAATCATTGGCATTTTCCTCTTGGAAATCTTGATGGTATAAACATCCTAAAAATAGACCTTGAGCATTACTCAATGGCAAATGCGAAAGGTTATTTTCCTTTAAAAAGGCCAAAGCTTGCGCAATACTACTTTCTGGGGTAAAAGCAGGAATTGGATGAATTAATTCCGATTTAAAGTCAAACATTATACTACCAGTTTATTATCAACTGCAAAATAATCAAAAATTAATCAATTAAGGTTAATTATACTTTGTATTTTTGTGATTAAATTTTTTTTAATTATGACTAAATTATCTGTTAATATTAATAAAATTGCCACTCTTAGGAATTCAAGAGGTGGGAATGTGCCTGATTTATTACAAGTGGCTCGTGATGTTCAAAAATTTGGTGCCCAAGGAGTGACTATTCACCCAAGACCTGATGAAAGACATATCCGTTATCAAGATGCTAGAGATTTAGTAGATGTTGTTCATACAGAATATAATATTGAAGGGAATCCTATGGATAATTTTTTAAATCTTGTATTCGAATGTAAACCAACTCAAGTTACATTAGTACCAGATACGGTAGGTCAACTTACTAGCAATGCTGGTTGGGATACGATAAAAAATAAATCTTTTTTAAGTGAGGTTATACAGGAATGTAAAGCAAAAGGTATTCGTACTTCTATTTTTGTAGACCCAGAGTTATCCATGATTGAGGGTGCTGCTTTAGTTGGTACAGACCGTATCGAATTATATACCGAAGAATTCGCTACTCAATATGGTCTTGGTAATTTAAAGGCAATTGAGCCTTATATTAAATGTGCGGAGTTAGCAAATGAATTGGGATTAGGAGTTAATGCGGGACACGACCTTAGCTTAGATAATATTGCTTTTTTCAAGCAAAATATTCCAGGACTACTAGAGGTGTCTATTGGACATGCTCTAATTGCTGAATCTTTGTATTTAGGATTAGAAAATGTTGTTAATATGTATGTTAGAAAATTACAATAATGCAAAATATATTACATTCTAATATTCAAGGTGAAGGAGGTATTCCTTTTATAGTTATGCACGGCTACTTAGGTATGAGTGATAACTGGAAGAGCTTTGCCAGACAAATGGCCAATATTGGCTATGAAGTTCATGCTTTGGATTTGAGAAATCACGGTAGAAGTTTCCATAGTAAAGTATGGTCCTATGAAGATATGGTGCAAGATGTGGTAAATTACATGGATCATCATAATATAGCCAAAGCTATGGTATTAGGTCATTCTATGGGGGGTAAAGTAGCTATGCTTTTGGCTACTGAGTTTCCAGAGAAAGTGGAGCGTTTAATCGTGGCCGATATATCCCCAAAATTCTACCCAGAACATCATCAGAGTATTTTCAAGGCTTTAAATGCAGTAGATTTTAGCCTTAAGCCCTCTAGAGCTAAGGTGGATGAAATTATATCTTCTCATTTAAGTGATGCCTCTACTAAGATGTTTTTATTAAAGAGTTTGTATTGGGTAGAGCCAGAGCAGTTAGGTTTTCGTTTTAACCTAGAGGTATTCAATAATAATCCAAAAGTAGTCGGACAGGCTTTACCTGAGGAAAATATCTATAATGGACCAACCCTTTTTATTAGAGGTGGATCCTCAGATTATATCCAAGAAGAAGACTTTGAATTACTTCATGTGCATTTCCCATTAGCAGTTGTGAAAACTATTCCAAATGCAGGACACTGGTTACATGCACAAGAACCTCAAATGTTTTTTGAATTTGTAGAAGAATTTTTACAATAATATAAAAATGTGCTTTCTGACATAAAAAAGAGGTGTTTTTAAGATTAAAAAACTATAAATCAGCCGAATAATCGTTTAGATGATTCGGCTGATTTTTTTTTGTAAAAAAAGTAAATCTGCATTTTTTAGGCAATTTACTGGGTGGATTTTGTAGTATGTGATGGTATTGTGAGATTATAGTCTTAATTTTTTTACAATAATGGCTTTTTGTTTAGAAAAATTTAAGCGCACTGTGTTTTGTATAATTTCGTAATATTTAGATAAAATCAATTATTATGCTTGCATAGTATGTGTTATTATTGATAATAATGTATTTATCATTCTTTAAATGTTAAAATAAGAATTAAAAATTTGTAAAATTATTGTAATCAGTTATATTTGAATAATGACGAAATTTAAATAAAAAACGATTATGATTAGAAAATTAATATCATTGTCCCTGTTGTCTTTGATTTCTTTCTCTGCTTTTGCAGGAGGATATCGAGTTAGTATGCAAGGAAACAAACAACTTGCAATGGGACACACAGGGGTAGCTGTTATTAGTGGTGCGGAGACTTTGTTCTTCAATCCTGCAGCTTCGGTTTTTTTGAAAGATAAGTGGACTTTTTCAGCTGGGGTGAGTTACTTAGTAGCCGACACTAAGTTTGAGAACAAAACCTACGATTGGAAAGATGAGACCCGCAATCCTGGAACACCTATGTATGCTTATGCTGTTTATAAGCCAATGGAGTGGCTGAGTTTAGGATTGGCTATTTATACTCCTTATGGTAGTAAAGTAGAATGGGACAAAGGTTGGCAAGGTGCTCACCTTGTAAATAATATCGATTTAAAATCCTTTTATGTTCAGCCAACTGTTGCTGTAAAAGTAAATGAACGCTTTAGTTTCTCAGGAGGACCTATCTTTGTTACAGGAGGGGTAACTTTTAATCGAAATGTATCCAGAAGCTTAGCTGATGAGCAAGGTAACTACACTAATGTTACTGTGAAATCTCATAATGTAACAGCTTGGGGATGGACAGCAGGTTATTTGCTAAATGTAGATGATCATTTGCGTATAGGAATGAATTATCGTTCTGAAATAAAAATGAAAGCTAAAAATGGTACTGCTACTTTTTATGATGTACCAAGTTTTGCACAGGCACTTTTTAAAGATGGTAAAATTACTGCAGAGATGCCTTTGCCAGCAGAGTTAACTGTGGGAGCTTCTTATGAATGGAATAAATGGTTATTTGCTTTTGATTACAATAGAGCTTTTTGGAATGTATATAAAGCCTTGACCATTGATTTTGTAGATAGTCCAGCTATTGGTACTTCTGTTAATCCTAGAAATTATAAAGACTCTAGTACCTACCGTGTCGGAGTACAATATACAGTTAATGATGCATGGAGTGTACGTGCAGGATGGTATTACGATGAAAGTCCAGTACAAGATGGTTATTTCGCACCAGAAACTCCTAGAAATGACTCTAGGGCATATACAGGAGGATTTACTTATAAATTTAAAAATGGTATTGGTATCGATGTTGCTGCCAATTTTATGAACTTCAGTAGTATAAAGAACTCTTATGACTATTATCTAGAAGATGGTAATTATGTTTCTTTCGGTGGAGTATATAAAAGTGCAGTTACAAGTGGAAGTGTAGGAATTAGCTATAGCTTCTAAGACGTAGACCAACAACCAGCCAACAAAAACTATAAATTATGAAAAAAAGATATTTATTTATACTACCAGCTTTAGCACTTCTTGCGAGTTGTGAACCAGATATTAAGGATGGTATTGATGGGGGAACCTATTATGCAGGGGAAGCAGATTTTTCCACCTATGTAGCTATAGGAAATAGCTTAACTGCCGGATATATGGATGGAACTGTATTTAGAAGTGGTCAGCAATATTCCTTTCCAAACATCTTAGCGGGGCAATTCAAAGTAGTTGGGGGAAAAGAATTTACCCAGCCTTCTTTTGAAGATGACGTTAACAATGTAGGAGGGTTATTGTTAGGTGGACAAGTTATTGCGCCAACTCGTTTAATCATGAACATGAGTACAAGTTCACCTGAAAATATCAAAGGAACTATAACTATTGAGGTCTCCAATCAGCAAAAGAAAGCTTTTCATAATGCCGGAGTACCAGGGGCTAAGAGTTTTCATCTACTTGCAAAAGGGTATGGAAGTTTAGCTGGTGTAGCCAATGGTACAGCTAACCCTTATTTTGTGCGTACAGCTACCTCAGAAAATGCTAGTGTTATAGAAGATGTATTGAGTTTGAATCCGACTTTCTTTACTAATTGGATTGGTTCAAATGATGTATTGGGATATGCTAGTTCTGGAGGAGATGGAGTGGATCAAAACGAATTAAATGGGTTAGACCCTTCTTTGTATGGTCCAAACGATATTACTCATGTAGGGGTTTTTCAAAATGTTTACCAAACAATTACCCAAGCATTAGTTCAAAATGGAGCTAAAGGAGCTATTGCTACGATTCCTGATGTAACGGCGATTCCTTATTTTACAACAGTGCCTTATAATCCATTGACTCCGGAATTAATTGGAGTTGAAAAGATAGATGCTCTAAATACCTTTGTTGGTATGCTAAAAGAAATTTTAGCTAAAGGTGGGCAGGCAGATCGCTTAGAGTTTTTCTCTAAAGACAAAGCTAACGCACTTTTAATTCAAGATAAAACTCTAGCAGATATGTCTGGGCTTTTAAAACTTGGATTAAAGCAAGCTTCTGATGCGGGCTTATTTGTGTTAACAGATCAGCAAATAGCTATGTTGTCTATGGTTTATGGACAAGCAAGACATGCGACATCTAAAGATTTGTTTATCCTAACAAGTAAAAGTCAAATTGGACTTCCAATGGGAGGAGGTACTGGAAACCCTACATTGGATGCATTATTAGTAAATGGAGTGTCTTATCCCATGAGTGATTCTTTTGTTTTAAATCCAGTGGAGCAAAAGAAAGTTAAGTTAGCTACCGATAGTTTTAATGCTATTATTAAAGCAGAAGCTGTTAAGCACAATTTAGCATTAGTGGATATGAACGCTATTTTAAATCAAGCTGTGAGCGGTTTAAGAGTAGAAGATGGACAAATTTATACAGCAGATTACTTCCAAGGAATGGGTAATTTAAATACAGTCATGTTTTCTTTAGATGGGGTTCACTTAAATCCAAGAGGGTATGCCTTTGCTTCTTCAGAGATTCTAAAGGTGATTAACCAACACTATAAAGCAAATATTCCATTAGTTAATCCTGCAAAATATCCAGGGCCAACTTTGTTGCCTAGTAATTAATTTTTGATTATTTTTATAAAAAAAATATGGCATTAATTATTCGATTATTAGTAACAACTGCAATAGTTGTTTTCCTTTGCTGGTTACTCCCAGGAGTATACGTAGAAGGATGGACATCTGCCTTATGGGTAGCTGTTGTAATGGGGTTGTTAAATATGTTCCTACGACCAGTATTGATCTTTTTGACCCTACCAGCAACTATAATAACCATGGGATTGTTTTTACTTGTAATCAACGCTTTGATTATTCTACTTTGCGCTTATTTTGTTAGTGGATTTGTAGTAGACGGATTCTGGTATGCTGTCTTATTTAGTATAGTATTGACTTTTTGCCAATCCATTACCAACGGTATTGTTCAAAAAGACAACCTGGAAAATCAATAAAAAAATTAATGATTGAAATACAATCAGTTAAAAACTTGGATGGGTTGTAAAAATAATTTATTTTTGCAACCCAAATTTATTATGTAAATACATCAAAAAATGAATATTACAAAGAATAATGTAGATGCTCTTAATGCAATTGTAACAATAGAGCTTGCAAAAGAAGATTACCAAGGTAATGTAGATAAGGTTTTAGCTAACTATAAAAAAAGTGCTAGTGTTCCTGGATTTAGAAAAGGAGCTGTACCAATGAGTTTAATCCTTAAACAATATGGTAAAGCAGTTTTGTTCGAAGAAGTTAACAAAATCTTACAAGACAAATTAAACAATTACCTTACAGAGGAGAAAATGGATATTTTAGGAAATCCACTTCCTGTATTAAACGAAGAGTTTGACTGGGATGCTGATGTATTAAAATTTGATTTCGAATTAGGTTTAACTCCTGAGTTCAATGTAGCTTTAGAAGATGTTGCTAATCTAGTAAAATACCAAATCGTTGCTGATGAGGCAATGCTTGATGAGCAAGTTGAGTACATCCAAAACCAATACGGTAAATTAGTTTCTCAAGAGGCTGTTGAAGAAAATTCTGAGTTATTAGTTACTGTTCAAAATGAAGAAGCTGGAGTAGAGAATGAAACTAAATTAGCTATTGCTGATATTAGAACAAAAACTAACCAAAAGAAATTCTTAAACAAAAAAGTAGGTGATCAAGTTACTATCTCTACAAAAGGATTGTTTGAGGATGACCAAAAGTTAATGCAATTCTTAGGTTTACAAGAAGTAGTAGAAATTGATGTGGTAGTTACTATCAAAGAAATCAACGAAACACAAAAAGCGGAATTAAACCAAGAGTTATTCGATAAATTATTCGGAGAAGGTGTTGTAACTTCTGTGGAGCAATTAAAAGAGAAGATCAAAGAAGACGCTGAGAGACAATTCAAAGGTCAAGCTGATCAAAAATTCTTAAGCGACGTTTACGAAAGCTTAGTAGAGTCTACTTCTTTTGATTTACCAGCTGAATTCTTAAAGAAATGGTTACAAACTGCAGGAGAAACTACTTTAACTCCAGAACAAGCAGAAGAAGAGTACAATAAGAGTGAAAGAGGATTGCGTTTCCAATTAATCGAGGGAAAATTAATGGCTCAATACGACTTACAGTTAAACTTCGAAGAGATTAAAGAACACACTGTAAAATTAATCAAAGATCAGTTAGCTCAATTCGGTCAAGCTGAACCAGATGAAAAAACAGTAGAAGATATCGTTGCTAGAGTTATGTCTAACCAAGAAGAGGTTAAACGTATTTCTGAGCAAGTAATGAGCGAAAAAGTATTAGCTTTATTTAATGATAAAGTGAAAGCTGAAGCTAAGGAAGTTTCTTACAAAGATTTCGTTAAAGAAATGTACGGAGAATAATTTTCCAAGAAAAAAATAAGTATATTTGAGCGTCTTCCCAAAATGGGGAGGCGCTTATTTTTTAGAATAAAAAAGGAATATATATGGACTACGGTAAGGAATTTCAAAAATTTGCTACAAAGCATCATGGTATAAATAGCATGTACTACGACAAAATTGTTAGTAGTATGACCCCTTACATTATTGAAGAGAGACAAATGAATGTTGCTTCAATGGATGTATTTTCTCGTTTAATGATGGATAGGATTATCTTTTTAGGTACTGCTATCGATGATTATGTTGCCAATATTATTCAAGCACAGTTATTATTCTTAGCTAGTGTAGACAATGATAAGGATATTAGTATTTATGTGAATTCACCTGGAGGTGGAGTATATGCAGGTTTGGGAATTTACGATACAATGCAATTTATTAAACCTGATGTAGCAACTATTTGTACTGGAATGGCTGCTTCTATGGGAGCTGTTCTTTTATGTGCAGGAGCTAAAGGAAAGCGTTCTGCTTTACCTCACTCTCGTGTAATGATTCACCAACCACTTGGTGGGGCACAAGGACAAGCTTCTGATATTGAAATTACGGCAAGAGAAATCTTAAAGTTAAAAGAAGAATTATACCAAATCATTTCTAGCCACTCTGGGCAAAGTATGGAGAAAGTTCACCACGATAGTGATCGTGATTATTGGATGATCGCTCAACAAGCCAAAGAGTACGGTATGATTGATGAGGTGTTAATTAGAGAATAAAAATTTATGGCAAAGCAGCAGATGAAGTGTTCTTTTTGTGGTAGACCCGAATCAGAAACAAATATCTTAATAGCAGGTATGGATGCTCATATTTGTGATAAATGTGTAGATCAGGCTTATGGAATTGTTTTAGAAGACACCACACAAGAAGAAGAAGATGAATTGAACCAAGAATTGCTTTTAAAAAAGCCGATGGAAATTCGCGCGTTTTTAGATCAATATGTAATTGGTCAAGACCAAACTAAAAAAGTAATGTCTGTGGCGGTTTACAACCACTATAAACGCTTACTACAAGAATCAAAGTCCACAGATCAAGAAGTGGAAATAGAGAAGAGTAACGTTATAATGGTTGGGCAAACAGGAACAGGAAAAACCTTAGTTGCCAAAACAATTGCAAGAATGCTAAATGTACCTTTGGCAATTGTAGATGCTACTGTTTTAACCGAGGCTGGTTACGTTGGAGAAGATGTAGAGGGGATTTTAAGTAAATTGTTGCAAGCAGCAGATTACGACGTTGAAAAAGCTCAAAGAGGAATAATCTTTATTGATGAGATTGATAAAATTGCTCGTAAAAGTGATAATCCTTCTATTACCAGAGATGTTTCAGGAGAAGGAGTTCAACAAGCGTTGTTAAAATTATTAGAAGGAAGTATTGTAAATGTTCCGCCAGAGGGAGGACGTAAGCATCCAAATCAAAAGTTTGTTGAGGTGAATACTAAAAACATTCTTTTTATTGCAGGAGGAGCTTTCGATGGTATTGAACGTATTATTTCTAAGCGTTTAAACTTCCAAGCTGTAGGATATGGGTCGTTAAAAGAAGGTGATCAAGTAGATCGTACTAATTTGATGCAATACATTATTCCTCGTGATATTAAGGACTTTGGATTAATCCCTGAAATAATAGGGCGTTTACCTGTTTTAACGCACATGGATCCTTTGGATAAAGAAACATTGCGTTTGATCTTAACAGAGCCTAAAAACGCTCTTATTAAACAATATGAAATGTTGTTTGCAATGGATGATATTGAACTTAGGATTACAGATGAAGCTTTAGACTATATTGTAGATAAAGCTTTGGAATATAAATTAGGTGCTCGTGGACTTAGATCATTGTGTGAGGCAATTTTAACTGATGCAATGTATGAGCTTCCAAGTCAAAAAGACGTTCATGAATTAATAGTAGATGAGCAATATGCTAAAAATGCATTAAATAAAAATTTACTGCAACGTTTAGAGTCAGTAAGTCAAAACTAAAAAAAAGACGTATTACATTGTAATACGTCTTTTTTTTGTCTTTTTATTTTAAAAAAGAGAATAAAAAAAGGAGACTTGTAAAACAAATCTCCTTTATGGTACTCGGAGCGGGAATTGAACCCGCACGAACATTACTGTTCACTGGATTTTAAGTCCAGCGTGTCTACCAATTCCACCACCCGAGCCTGTGGGCTTTCCTTGTGGATTGCGAGTGCAAATATAGAACAAAAATCTTTTGAAACAAGCCTTTTTGTTGAAAATAAATCATTTTTATTGCTGCATGTCTATATGTTATTGGTAATTAGTTATTTAGTCGTTATAAAAAAGTCAGATAATAATTTTATTACTTTAAGATCTCTTTCGTGAGGCAATAATTGCTTGTAGATGCTTTTAAAACTATATTAATACTTATCATGGCGTATATAGTGTAAAAGTAAGGCTCCGCTGTTATAAAAGGCTTTTTAAAGGCATGTCAATCCTAGCAGAGGTCTATCTAGGTAAAAAGGGATTATGTTGCTATAGAAGGTTTTTAAAGCTAGATTACCCCCAATCAAGGTTTTGTGTTCTGAAAAGATTTTTGTGGCTGTAATGGTCTTTTAAAGCCTTAAAAAAAGGAAATAGGATACTAAAGGGAGCTCTTAGCTGAATAAAGAGAATAAAAAAAAGGAGACTTGTAAAACAAATCTCCTTTATGGTACTCGGAGCGGGAATTGAACCCGCACGAACATTACTGTTCACTGGATTTTAAGTCCAGCGTGTCTACCAATTCCACCACCCGAGCCTGTGGGCTTTCCTTGTGGATTGCGAGTGCAAATATAGGGCAATTATTATATCTGACAAGGCTTATTTAGAAAGTTTTTTTATTTTTTTTTGTTAGTTGTTTTATCTAGTTAGTAAGCAGTAATTTAAAGTTGGTATTTTAATATTTTTTTTTGCATTTTAAGTGAAACTAATTCTTGAGCTTTAATTAAAGGCATAAGAGGTAGGTTTTAGTAAGGAGTAGGTTTTTTTTAAATATCAGTAATCATTAGTTTTGGTAAGAAGGGGATGAGGTAAAAATTAGTAGAAGTCCAAATTCTAGTTGGATAGTTTACCAATAGCCGTTGAGTTTAAAGCAAAAAAAAGGAGACTTGTAAAACAAATCTCCTTTGTGGTACTCGGAGCGGGAATTGAACCCGCACGAACATTACTGTTCACTGGATTTTAAGTCCAGCGTGTCTACCAATTCCACCACCCGAGCCTGTGGGCTTTCCTTGTGGATTGCGAGTGCAAATATAGAGTAAAAATATTATTACACAAGAGTATTTTGGTGAAAAAAAATATTTTTTTTCCTGTTTTTATCTTGCAATGAACTATTTGCTTAAAAAACAATTATTTATCTTTTTATAGTTAAGAGAACAAAAGTAACATTAAATGGATTTAGATGAGGTTATTCCATTTCTTGCGGTATATCTTCGAATATATTTATACTAAAATCAAGAATTTCTGCCTTTGTAAAGCTTTTTTCGACTTCTTCAATTGCATTAGTAAAACGAATGGCTGTGTTGAATTTTCTAGAAGTAGCATAGATGTTTTGATCTATGGATAATTTGAAATAGAACTTAGCACTAGTTGTTTTATACCTTAAGATGGTAATTAGCTCAAAGTTTTCTTGTAAAAAGCCTATTGTGGCATAAATAGCTTCTTTACTGGGATACTCAACACTAGTTAATAAAGTACGACCTCTAGAGTGTTCAAAAGTGTATTTGAATTTTTCATTCTCTTTTACACTTATTACAAAAGCGCTCATAGCAAATAGGGTATAAATAAGAGTTAATATAAAATAGAATTAAGCTAAAGTAGGGTAAGTTTATAGCAAAAAAAAATCCTAAACAAAATGTTTAGGATTTTTTGGTACTCGGAGCGGGAATTGAACCCGCACGAACATTACTGTTCACTGGATTTTAAGTCCAGCGTGTCTACCAATTCCACCACCCGAGCAATTGGATTTGAGCGAAAAACGGGGTTCGAACCCGCGACCTCAACCTTGGCAAGGTTGCGCTCTACCAACTGAGCTATTTTCGCATTTTGTTTTTTTAAGAACGTGCATTACTTCTGTATTGCGAGTGCAAATATAGGAGGTTTTTTATATTCTACAAACTTTATCTGTAAATAATTTTAAAGTTTTTTATAACTATTTGATTTGCAATGTGGAGCTAAAGATTTTTTTTTGTCTTTTTATTTAAATAATAACAAAAAGCACTCTCTAAAGGGGAGAGTGCTTTTTGTTATTTTATCTTTTTTTGTATTTCATTAAGCTTCATTAGTGCCTCTACTGGGGTAAGAGAGTTAATGTCTATACCTAAAATATCCTTTTTTAGCTGTTCCAATAGTGGGTCTTCTAAATTAAAAAAGCTCAATTGTACATCTTTTTCAATTGGCTTAAGGGTGATTTTAGCCTCAGGTGCTACTTTACTTTCTAATTGCAGTAGCATTTTCTGGGCATTTTCTAGTACCATTTTTGGCATACCAGCCATTTTGGCTACATGAATTCCAAAGCTGTGTGCGCTTCCACCAGGTACAAGTTTACGAATAAAGAGTACATTGTCTTTTAATTCTTTCACAGAAACATTAAAATTCTTTATGCTGTCGTAGTACTTACTCATGTCGTTTAGTTCATGGTAATGCGTTGCAAATAGTGTTTTGGCCTTTGTAGAGTGCTCTACGATGTATTGAGCAATTGCCCAAGCAATTGAAATACCATCATAGGTACTTGTTCCTCTACCAATCTCATCCAATAGAATTAAACTCCTTGGAGTAAGGTTATTTAGAATAGAGGCTGTCTCATTCATCTCTACCATAAAAGTAGATTCTCCCATAGAGATGTTATCCGAGGCCCCTACTCTTGTGAAAATTTTGTCCACAATACCCATCTCTACTTTAGAAGCAGGTACAAAACTTCCAATCTGTGCTAGTAAGACAATTAAAGCTGTTTGTCTTAATATTGCACTTTTACCAGACATATTAGGTCCAGTTATCATGATGATTTGCTGGGATTCTTTATCTAGGTATACATCATTGGCAATATAGGGAACATCCATGGGTAATTGCTTTTCAATCACTGGGTGTCTTCCATCTTTAATATCTAAATCAAATCCATCATTTAAAATAGGTTTGACATAATTATTAGATAGGGCTAGTTGCGCAAATCCACATAAACAGTCGATTTGTGCAATTACCTTTGCGTTTTGCTGTATTGGTGTAATATAAGAGGTACACCACTGAACAAAATCTTGGTATAATTGTGTTTCTAGTTGGTAAATCTTTTCCTCTGCACCTAGTATTTTACTTTCATATTGCTTAAGCTCTTCCGTTATATAACGCTCTGCATTTACCAGAGTTTGCTTTCTGATCCAAGAGGAAGGAACTTTGTCTTTATGTGTATTTCTTACCTCTATATAATAACCGAAAACATTATTAAAAGCTACCTTTAAAGAGGGAATTCCTGTTTGTTCGATTTCCCTTTGTTCTAATTCGTCTAAGAAGGATTTACCAGTGGATGAAATTGCTCTTAATTCATCAAGCTCTGCATTTACTCCCTTTGCGATTGCATTTCCTTTTGTAATAGAAACAGGAGCATGCTCAGAAATAGTTTTCCTTATTTGCTCAATAAATACTTCACAATCCTTTAAGGTAGATGCCATAGCCTTTAAAGAGGCGTTGTTTGAACTTTGTCCAAGCTTTTTTACTGGTAATATAGCTTGTAAAGATTCCATTAATACAATTAGCTCTCTAGGAGAGATTTTATTGGTGGCAATCTTAGAGGATAGTCTCTCTAGGTCAGATATTTGTTTAATTTGTTGTATAAAGCTGTCTAAAAGTGTTGTTTCTTTACATAACTGCTCAACTATTTGATGTCTTTGCTGTATTTGCTCTAAGTCCTTTAGAGGCAGGGCTAGCCATCTTTTCAAAAGGCGTCCTCCCATTGGAGAAATCGTTTTATCGATTACATCCAAAAGAGTAATAGCGTTAAAATTGGTACTTTGGTAAAGTTCTAAGTTTCTTATTGTAAAGCGGTCCATCCATACATATGCATCTTGTGCTATGGGTTGAATGCTTGAAATATGTTGTATTTCTGTGTGTTGGGTTTCTCCTAAATAATATAAAATAGCCCCGCTAGCTATAATTCCTAAATCTAAATCTGCTATACCAAAACCTTGTAGAGAATTAGTTTTAAAATGAGCCGTTAAGGATTCAAAAGCATAATCTTTTTTAAAGATCCAATCATCTAAGAAGAAAAGATTGTACTGGTCTGCAAATTGTTCTAAAAATTCTAATTTGTGGTGCTTTTGAATAAGGATTTCACTTGGAGAAAAATTCTGCAATAATTTATCGATATAATCTTGGTCTCCTTGAGAGGTTAAGAACTCTCCTGTGGAAATATCTAAGAAAGAAATACCTATATATTTTTTATTAAAATGTAAAGCACAAAGGAAGTTGTTGGAAGTAGATTGAAGTACTTCATCATTGAAAGCAACTCCTGGAGTGACTAATTCAGTAACTCCTCTTTTTACAAGTGTTTTTGTTGTTTTAGGATCTTCTAATTGATCACAAATAGCCACGCGTAAACCTGCTTTAACTAATTTTGGAAGATAAACATTTACCGAATGATGAGGAAATCCCGCTAATTCTATTTCACTAGCTGTCCCTGGACTTCTTTTTGTTAAAGTGATACCTAGAATTTTAGCTGTTCTAACAGCGTCTTGCCCAAAGGTTTCATAAAAATCTCCTACACGAAATAAAAGACAAGCATCTGGATACTTTCTTTTTATATCGTTGTATTGTTTCATTAATGGAGTCTGCTTTTTATCGGAAGACTTAACAGTCATATTGGAATATTTAAATTGGATATCACAAATATACTCTAAGTATTTGGATTGCATAAAACCATGTAGTCAAACTCTACTATCTCTTAGGTTAAAGTTTTATTTAAAGGAATATTGTGTTTCTTTTTTAAAGCTCGGATAATAACACTAGTACTTACTGTAATTGCTAAACCTATAAAACAACCAAGTGTTACAGATAAGGCTCTAATTAACGGAGTAGCCTCTACAATCTTACTAGCTTCTTGACTAGGTTGAGGTTGAATTAAAATAATGATTAAGGCAACAAGAGCTACCCTAGCCATGTTTAGAATATTAAAAATAAAACAGGTAATAATAGTCAAAAAGAACCCGAACAAACACATCCAAAAATCTGGAGAAGGTTCGATTTCTAAACATACTAATCCTGCTATAGATCCTACTAAGTTAGATTTAAATCGTTCAATAGAAAGCTTTTTCGAGTTTTGACCCTCAGGGGATATTACTAAGATAATAGAAATCAATGTCCACATCATTTGGTAATCGGGTAACTTTTGTAGTAGTATGTGGCCAATTATCAATGCAAGTGTACAACGTACAGAGTAGATGATAACTGGAGTGGTAATGATGTATCTAATAAATCTATTAAACATTTTGATTTTTAATTTTAGCCTGCAAATTTACCACCCTTATTGTCGTTAATCAATATTTATCCTATAGGATTTTGTTAAATATAAGAGGAAAGGTTTGTTAAAAATATAAAAGTTCTCGTATAATTAACTATCTAACTCTCTTGGTATTAGATTAGTTGGGTCAAAGTGAAAAGTAAGAATAACTTTTATATATTTTGACCATTAAGCCTACTAGTACATTAAAATATTACTTAATTTTGCTGAAAATTTAGATTTTATGCGAAAACTTGCAAATAGTGAACTAGATAGAATAAATGTTCAAGAGTTTAAGGAAAAGGAGAAAACTCCTTTAATTATCGTTTTGGATGATGTTAGAAGCTTACACAATATTGGTTCTGTTTTTAGAACTTGTGATGCATTTTTAATTGAAAAAGTTTATTTGTGTGGTATTACAGCCACTCCACCAAACAAAGAGATTAACAAAACAGCCTTAGGAGCTACTGAAAGTGTAGAATGGGAATACGCTAAAGACATTGTTAGTGTTATTGAGGATTTAAAGCAAAAAAACGTAAATATTCAAAGCATTGAACAAGTAGAAAATAGTGTTATGCTAAATGAGTTTACCCCTGTTAGTGATCAAAAGTATGCTTTAGTTTTTGGAAATGAAGTAAAGGGAGTAAGTCAAAAAATAGTGGATTTAAGTGATGGGGTTATTGAGATTCCTCAATTAGGAACCAAACACTCTTTAAATATTGCCGTTAGCGCAGGAATAGTAATATGGGATTTATTTAGTAAAATGCGATCTTAATAAAAAAGCCTTCTATAATAGAAGGCTTTTTTATTAACTGTTCTTTTGATTTATCTTTTCTTGGATTTGATCCAATAGGTGGATGTAATCTTTTTGGTTAGCTACAAAGTCAATATCTGAAATATCGATAGTAAGAACTTTATTAGGCGCAAGGGTTTTAATATAATTGAAATACCCTTTGGTAACACTGTCTAAGTAATTTGCAGTAATTTCACTCTCATAGGACCTACCTCTTTTTTGTATATTCTCTAATAAACGAGAGGTATTTTGGTAGAGAAAGATATAAATATCTGGCTCAGGAGTTTCTTTATACATAATTTCAAAGATCTGCTTATATAAGCTAAATTCATCTGGCTCAAGGGTAATTTGAGCAAAAATTAGTGATTTATGTACGTAGTAATCGGAGATGACAAACTCTTTAAATAAGTCTAATTGAGCTAAGTCATCGGATAGCTGACTATAGCGATCTGCTAAAAAAGACATTTCTAAGGAAAAGGCATAGCGATCAGCATCCTGGTAGAACTTTGGTAAAAAGGGATTGTCTGCAAATCCTTCTAAGATTAACTTAGCATTGAAGTCTTGGCTAATTCTAGAGCTTAGTGTTGTTTTACCTGCTCCAATATTACCTTCTATGGCTAGAAAATTAATAGTCGAAAAATCGTATTTTTTTATAGGAGAATCTAAAGTGGTTATAAATTCACCTTTTGTTTGGTCTGGACATTGTTGTAATAGTACTTTGACATCCTTTTTTAAAATAGGATGTTCCCAAGATGAATTTAGCTCCATCATAGGCTCTAATACAAACTTTCTTTTCTGCATTAAAGGATGCGGAATAGTTAGGTTGGGCTCTTGATAAATTTGTTGGTTGAAACTGATAATATCAATATCAATCACTCTAGCTATATAACCTGGAGAGTCAGATCGAACCCTACCTAAAATTTGTTCGATTTCTAAAACCTTAGAAATTGCTTGTTGTGCATTTATTTTGCTATGAAGTAGTATGGCACAATTGTAAAAGGGTTCGCTTTGAAATCCCCAAGCAGGATACTGGTATATAGAAGATGTTTTCACAACCGTACCTACTTGATTATGAATTAATTCAATAGCCTTTTTAATGTTAGCTATCTTATCTCCCATATTGGTCCCAATGGATAAAACGATGTTGTTTTGTGTATACATGGGGGCAAAGTAACTAAAACAAATTCAATTTTATGCTATTTTGCTTATAGTTAATGGTCACAAAGTTTTGTAAAATGTGTAACAAATAGTAGTTTTATACAACTAATAGAAGTAAATAATAAGATATGAAATTTTTAGGTAATGTATTAGCTACAATATTGGGGCTATGTTTGTTTTTTGGACTTTTATTAGTCCTTTTAATAGGCCTTGGAGCTGCAATGGGAAGTAGTGATACAGTAGTGGTGAAGGATAATTCTGTGATTGTATTGGATTTATCTAAAGTTAAGTACGACTATAGTGGTAAGTTTAACTATAAAGAGTTTAGCTTCAAGGATCAACCCAAAAATGGTCTGAGTAATGTTTTAGACGCAGTTAATAGAGCAACAGAGGATTCACGTATTTCTGGGATTACTTTAGTTAACCAGCACTCAGGTTTAGGAATTGTTCAAATGAGAGAATTGCGCCAAGCTTTACAGGACTTTAAAGATTCTGGAAAATTTGTAATGGCTTATGCGGATTACTATACCCAAAAGGACTTTTATTTAAATTCAGTAGCAGATTCTATTTTTTTAAATCCTGTAGGAATGGTTGATTTCAAGGGATTGTCTGTGGAAATCTTGTACTTGAAGGATTTACAAGAAAAGACAGGGATTAAAATGGAAGTTTTGCGTCATGGAAAGTACAAAAGTGCTGTTGAGCCTTATTTAGAAAATAAAATGAGTGAAGCAAATCACATTCAGACTACAGAATTTTTAAATTCTATTTGGACTACTATTGCTACAGATATCGCAAAGAGTAGATCGATTTCTTTAGAGCAAATAAACCAGGCAGCTAGTAATTTATATGGTAATACCGCTTTGGGAGCTTTAGAGCATAAATTAGTGGACCGTGTTGCTTATCAAGATGAATTTGAAGCTAGTGTAAAATCCTTAGTAGACGTTGCACAAGATAAAGAGTATAATAAAATTACTATTCTAGATTATATTAAAGCTCCTTCTAGTTCTAATGTAAAACTATCAGCAGATCAAATCGCGATTGTATATGCCCAAGGACAAATTTTAAGTGGAGAGGGGAATGTAAGTTATGTAGGAGAGTTATCTATCAATAGAGCTCTAAAGAAAGCTCGTGAGAATGATAAAGTCAAAGCAGTAGTTTTACGTGTGAATAGTCCAGGTGGTAGTGCACTTACCTCAGAGTTAATTTGGAGAGAAGTGGAGCTTACCAAAGCTGTTAAACCTGTAATTGTATCTATGGGAGATGTTGCAGCCTCTGGTGGTTATTATATTGCATGTGGAGCAGATTATATTTTTGCCGACCCTGCTACTATTACTGGAAGTATAGGTGTATTTGGTATGCTACCTAATGTTAGTACATTAAGTGAAAAATATGGGGTTAATCCTCAAATCGTTCAAACCCATAAAAATGCTGCAAACTATAGTATTTTTGCCCCATTATCACCAGAATATAAACAGACCGTAACCCAAAGTATTGAACAAATCTATACTACTTTTGTTTCTCGTGTTGCTACAGGAAGAAATATGAGTTTTCAACAGGTAGATGAATTAGCCCAAGGAAGAGTATGGGTTGGAGCAGATGCTTTGAAAAATGGATTAATTGATGCTTATGGTGGATTAGATCAGGCAATAGCTTATGCTGTTGAAAAGACAGAAGTCCAAGATTATAGAGTAGTGGAATACCCAGAGTATGAATTAAACTTTGAGGATTTATTAAATAATTATTTTGGTTCATCTATTTTCAAAAGCCAAGATCAACTTATCTTAGAAAAAATTGGAGAACAGAATTATCAACTTTTACAAAGGTTAAATTATTTTTCCAACCTTCAAGGTAACCAAACCATTTTGCCTTACGAACTAAATATTCAATAAATTAGAATAAGATAAATAATAAAAAAAGGGGTTGTCTCACAATTGAAGACACCCCCTTTTTTGTATCTATTTTTATTAGGAGAGGATTTCCAGTGAAATCACTGTTCCTTCATTGCTTCTAACGTTGAAAACGGTACCGTCTTCAAATAAAAGGTATTGTCCTTTTACGCCTTTTAAAACCCCTTGGTAGCTTGGAGTTTTTTCCAGGTTAAGAGTTTTTATCTTTGTTGGGTACTGCAAGACGGGGTAGTTTAATTCTATTAAAGAACTGGGGGTAGAATTAAAATAAGGCTGTACTTCTAAGGGAAGCTTATCTTTTAAAGATTCTCTAATTTGTTGAATGTCGAAATCTCCTATTTCATTGATTAGCATTTTTCTCCAGTTGGTTTTATCGGTGAATTCTTGCTTTAAGGAAACCTCTGTAATACCTGCTAAGTATCTATTAGGCACCTCTACAATTTCAATAGCCTTAGAGGCTCCTTGATCAATCCATCTAGTTGGTATTTGAGATTTTCTAGTTACCCCAACTTTTACATCACTGGCTAAAGCCAAGTAAACACTATGCGGTTGTAGTTGGCATTTTTGTTCATAAGCCAAATCTCTATCCTCAATCCCTAAATGAGCAGTACTTAATTCCGGACGCATAATCCAATCTCCTACGGCAGGGGAGCTATAAAAACACTCATAACAAAATCCTTGTCGAAATATTTTCTTATGTTCCTGACAGTTTAAACATTGATAGTCAAGGAAGTTAATTCGTACTCTTCTATCTAATATTTGGTTGATATGAATAAAGTTACTCTCCAATACTAAAAAGTATTCAATAGGATTGTTAAACTCTGTTTGCATTTTGTTTAAAACTCCTTCGTAAAGCATAAATAAATTGTTATTTTTGGGTAGGTGGTAAAAATACGAAAACATTTCGTATCTCACTATTTGCTTTATCCAGTAATAAAGTAAAGGATTTTTTAAATGAAGGTTTATTATGGCATTTACAATTATAAATTCAATCGCATCTTGGATTTTAAAAAAGAGAATTCATCAAATTGATGTATTTCGAACAAATCCCCATCAGGTACAACAGGATCTGTTTTTAAGCTTAATGAAAACAAATCAAAGTACGCTTTTGGGAAAGCAGTATGATTATGCTAGTATAAAAAATTACGAAACCTTCGCTAGTAGAGTTCCTTTGTTTAAATACGAAGAATTCGAGCCATATATAGAGCGTTGTAGAAGAGGGGAGAACAATATTTTTTGGTCTGAGCCTATTCGTCTTTTTGCTAAAAGTAGCGGAACAACTAATGCTAAGAGTAAATTCATTCCAGTAAGCCAAAGTGCTTTAGAAGATTGTCATTATAAAGCTGCTAAAGATTTATTATGCCTGTATTTGAATAATAATCCAGAGAGTCAACTCTTCACTGGGAAAGGTTTGCGTTTAGGAGGTAGTAAAGAGTTATACCAAGACAATGATACTTTCTTTGGAGATTTGTCTGCCATTTTAATCGATAATATGCCTTTTTGGGCAGAGATCAGTAGTACACCATCAAATAAGACTTCACTTATGAGTGAATGGGAAACTAAGATGGATGCCATTATAAAAGAAGTACGTCACCAAAATGTTACTAGTATAGCAGGAGTACCTTCTTGGATGCTGGTTCTTTTTAACCGTATTATAGCTGAAACTAAAAAAGAAAACCTTTTAGAATTATGGCCTAATGCTGAGGTGTATTTCCATGGAGGAGTAAGCTTTGAACCTTATAGAAAGCAATACGAACAACTTTTTCCAAGTCCTAAGATGAAGTACTATGAAATTTATAATGCTTCAGAAGGATTTTTTGCTATACAAGATCAAAATGATTGTAATGAGCTGCTTCTAATGTTAGACTATGGTATTTTCTATGAGTTTATTCCTATGGATACCTATGGAACATCTAACCAAAGAGTAATCCCATTATCTATGGTAGAGTTGGGTAAAAACTACGCTATGGTTATTACTACCAATGCTGGTTTATTACGTTATGAAATTGGGGATACAGTGCGATTTACTAACCTTTTGCCTTACCGTATTAAAATTACAGGTAGAACCAAGCATTTTATAAATGTGTTTGGAGAAGAACTGATGATTGAAAATACCGATAGAGCTTTGGCTAAGACTTGCGCGGAGTTTCAAGTAAGCGTTTTAGAATATACCGTTGGACCAATTTTTATGGAGTCTAAACAAAATGGTGCTCATCAATGGATTATTGAGTTTGAGAAAAATCCTCAGGATTCATCACTATTTGCTAAGGTTCTAGATAAAAACTTACAAGAGCTAAATTCCGACTATGAGGCTAAGAGAGCAAATAATATGACCTTAAATCCTTTAAAGTTAACTTTAGCTAGAAAGAATTTATTTTATGATTGGTTGAAAGATCAAGATAAATTGGGAGGGCAACATAAAATACCAAGATTGTCCAACGAACGTACTATAGTAGAGCAACTTTTAAAAATGCAAGAGTTGCAAACCGTGTAAAAAAGAAAAACCTCGCAATAATGCGAGGTTTTATTTTTTAGCCTAAGCTATTTTTGAAAAATCAAAAATTACTTAGCTGCTTCTTCTGTAACAACTTCTTCTTCTGTTGCAGTTTCTTCAGTTGCAGTTTCTTCAGTTGCAGGAGCTTCTTCAGTAACAGTTTCTTCAGCTACTGGAGTAACTTCTTCTGTAACAACTTCTTCTTCTGTTGCAGGAGCTTCTTTAGCTGTTTCGTTACAAGAAACAAAAGATACTCCCATCATAGCTACTAAAGCAATGCTTAATGCGATTTTTTTCATCTTGATTAATTATAAAAGTTAATTATTAATTCAGAGCAAATATATGATTTTTTTAATTTGCTAAGATTTTTTTGCAAAATATTTTATTAATTTTTCACAATGAATAATTCGCTAGTAATCAAATAGTTATTTATTTATCCTTAGGATAAACTAATTCCATTTCCTCTATTAGATGATGAGCGCCTGCGAATTTGTCGATGATAAATAAAATGTAACGCGCATCTACCATAATATTACGACAAATACTAGGGTCATAATAGATGTCGCTCATGGTACCTTCCCAAACTCTATCAAAGTTTAATCCCACTAAATTACCATAGGCATCTAAGGCAGGTGAGCCTGAATTTCCTCCTGTAGTATGTGCTGTAGAAATAAAGTTAACTGGTAGCTTCCCATCTTTTTGAGCATAGTTTCCGTAGTCTTTACTTTGGTATAGTTCAATTAGTTTTTGTGGAACATCAAACTCATAATCTCCAGGTACATATTTTTCCATAATACCATCTAAATGGGTAATTGGTTCATAGTATACTGCATCGCTTGGAGAATAACCATCCACAATACCATAAGTAACTCTTAGAGTTCCATTGGCATCTGGGAATATTCTAGCCTCAGGGTATAATTCTAATTGAGCTTTCATATAAACGCGCTGTAAAGCGCTTATTTGTTGTTCTAAGTCTTGGTATACAGGAAGGATATTTTGGTTGTAATTTTGAAAAATTTCTTTTGCAAAACTATATCCTTTGTCTTGATTCAGTTTTTCTAAAACTTGTTTTGCATCTCCTTGTAATAATTCTTGTAAACCTTGGTAAGAAGTTAAGGCAGATTCGGCAAAAATCTCATTAGTAAGTTCTTGTGCATTAATATTTACTAAGTTTTTAGGTAAGAACTCTTTAGGAGCGTCTTTAGCATATTTTTGGATCATTGCTTGGAAAACTTCTTTGTCTACTTTAGTAGAGTAGTTTTTGTAGAAGTTTTGAGCTTTATCTAAAATATCCTGTTTCTTAGTTTCAAAATTCTTTGCATTGTCTAAGCTTTTTTCAATTGCATATACTCTGGAAGCCATACTTAAGATTTCTGCGTTGCGCAGTGCAATTTCACTATAGTACTCTTTACTTACTGCATAAGGAGTAATTTGAGCATAAAGTTTTTCAAAGGCTGGAATTAAATCAGCATATTGTTTGGTTGCTGTATTTTGTGAGGCACGCTTTACAAAGTCTTTTTCAAAATCTTGTTTTGCTTGAACAGCATTTGATTTTTTTAAACCTTGGCTCTCTCCAATCCATTTTTTCCAGTAGTTTGCAGTTCCTGCAAACTTAGAAGCATATTGAATTTTGATTCCTTGATCTTCTCTCATGAATTGATCTGTAATTTTCAAAGAAATATCTCTAATTCCAATTCTAGCAGGGTTTAGACTTTCTGTGATTTGCTCTACTGCAAAAGAAGGTAGGTATTCTTGGGTTCTTCCAGGGTAACCAAATACCATAGTGAAATCATCCGGTGAAACACCATCTAAGGAAATAGGGAAGTAATGCTTAGGAGTATAAGGCACGTTATCTGGAGAATATTCTGCGGGTTTGTTATTCTTATCTGCGTAAATTCTAAATAAAGCAAAGTCTCCTGTATGTCTTGGCCATACCCAGTTATCTGTGTCAGACCCAAATTTACCTATAGAAGATGGAGGGGTTCCTACTAAGCGAACGTCTTTGAAGGTTTCTGTAACAAATAAGATATATTGGTTACCTTCATAAAAGGCTTTGATTCGATTTTCTTGCCATCTTTGTTTAGGAAAAGTCTTGATAGTTTTCTCAATATTTTTAGCGATTTTATCCTTTTTTACTTTCTCGCTATCACTTGGTTTAATACCCTTTGTTACTTCTGTGGTAACATCTTGTATTTTTACCATAAAAGTTACAGAAAGATTTTCATTAACAAGTTCCTGGCTTTTGTCCTTTGCCCAGAATCCATCTTGAAGGTAGTCATTCTCTATAGTGGAATGTGCTTGTATTTGACCATAACCACAATGGTGGTTAGTTAATAAAAGACCATTTGGAGAAATCACCTCAGAGGTACAACCTCCATTGAAATGAGGTACAGCATCCTTTAAGCTAGAGTTATTGACATCATAGATATCAGAAATGGACATCTTCATACCCAATGTTGCCATTTCTTCTTGGTTCATTCCCTCTAATAAGGAAGGAATCCACATACCACCTTGTTGACTAAAAATAGGCATTGCAACAAGAAGTAGTGCTACTTTAAAAATGTTTTTAATGTTTTGATTCATGTTAGTATTAGTTAGCATTCTAAATTCCTTGGCAATATAGCATTTTTGAGGCTAACCTTATGCTTATCAAATGGATTTAACACCCATGGATTATTTCTAAAGTAGGGATTATTTTGACTTAGTGAGTAAATATGTCAAATTGAAGTATTGTGTTAAATTTTACGATAAATTTTCTAGGATGAATTTTACGGTAATAATTATATAAATATTTGTTGTTAATACTCTTTAAAGTTTGTAAATTGTACATAGTAAAAACTATAAAAAACCATTTGATCGTGAAACACTATAAACTACAAAATGGAATTCTAATTCCAGCAATTGGATTTGGAACTTGGCAAATTCCTGAAGGTAATGCAACTATAAAAGCGGTAGAAGAGGCCTTGGAAGTTGGCTATCGTCATATTGATACTGCGGCTGTTTATGGCAATGAAAAATCAGTAGGTAAAGCTATCAATGAGTCTAAAGTAAAAAGGAATGATATTTTCGTAACTACTAAACTTTGGAATACGGATCGTGGATACGAGCCTGCAATACGCGCTTTTGAGCATTCTTTGGATCGTTTAGGTTTAGATTATATAGATATGTACCTTTTACATTGGCCTTGTTCAGAGAGTCAGAACCAGAATTGGAAGGAATTAAACGCACAGAGTTGGAAGGCTTTAGAGCATTTATATACCAAAGGATTGGTTAGAGCAATTGGAGTTTCTAACTTTATGCCTCATCACTTAGAGGCTCTACAATCCATGTCAACTATTACTCCCATGGTAAACCAAATTGAATACCATCCAGGATTTACTCAAAAAGAGGTAGTGGACTATTGTCAAAAGCACAATATTTTAGTAGAAGCTTGGGCACCACTTGGACAAGGAAATGTCATGGAAAATAAGACTTTAGAGACCATGGCTAAAAAATATAAAATAACTACTGCTCAATTGAGTTTGGCTTGGATTTTATATAATGGCCACTTACCATTACCTAAATCCGTTACACCAGCTTATATTAAATCTAATTTTGATGTATTTAATATTGAATTGGATCCGAGTGATGTTGCTATTTTAGATAATTTGGACTACTTTGGAGGTTCGGGATTACACCCAGATAAAGTAGACTTCTAATAAATGAAAATAAATTATACCCTAGGTATATATTAATTATTAATTCAAATAAAAAGGTAAATAACTATTGTGTTATTTACCTTTTTTATTTTATTGTATTTTATTCATGATTTTTGCCGTAGCATCTTTATTTTTATTTATAAAGTCAAAGGCAATTTTACCTAATTGTTCTCGCTTGGTTTGATCATGTAAAAGAGTATCTAAGTTTTGATCTAGTTCTTCTTGGTTATGAACAACTAAGGTAGCCTTTAAGGCAATAAGATCTTTAGCTTCTTGGAATTTTTGGTATTTAGGACCAATGATAATAGGTATTCCAAAAGTGGCTGCTTCTAAGATATTATGTATACCATGGGTAAAACCTCCTCCCACATAAGCTATATCACCATAACTATATGCTTTTGTTAGTAAGCTATAGGCATCTATAATATATACTTTACACTCAGATAGATTTGCGTTTTCACTTTGGGTGTGTAGTACAGATTTTTGCGTTAGAGCGTTTTGTAAGTTTTGGATTTGTTCCTGTTTGATATTATGAGGAGCAAAGATAAATTTGACATCCTCTTGGGTGTTTTGATTAATATATTGGGCAAGCATTTTCTCATCATCTGGCCAAGAACTTCCAATTACAATGGTTTTTGCTGTTTTGTTTAAGGTAAAACGATCTAAGAATTCTAGATTATTATCCCTTTGTAAAATTTGACTTACTCTATCAAATCTTGTATCTCCAACTACTTCTACATTATAGTGGTTTAATTGATGTAAAAGCTCTAGACTCTGTTGATTTTGGACAAAAAAGTAAGTGAATGCATCCAAGGCCTTTCTATAAAAGCCAGCATACCATTTAAAAAAGATTTGATTTTCCCTGAAAATCCCAGAGATAAGATAAGTTGGAATATTATTTTGCTTTAATTGATGTAAATAATTTGGCCAATATTCGTATTTAATAAAGAAAGCCTTTTCAATATTTACATACTCAAGTAATTTTTTAGCATTTGCAGTAGTATCCATTGGTAAGTAAATGGTACAGTGGGCAAGGGTGTTGTTTTTTTTGACTTCATAACCCGATGGGGAAAAGAAGGTCAATAAGATTTTATGGGTAGGATACTTTTCTATAAGGGCTTCCATAAGGGGAAGTCCTTGCTCGTATTCACCTAAGGAGGCTACGTGTACCCAAAAAACTTTATCCGTTTTACTTAGGTTTTGTTTTATTTTTGCAAAGGATTCCTCTCTACCTTTTACAAATAAGGAAAGCTTTTTATTAAATAAAGCGATGATTTTAATAAAAAAATAAGCAATATGGATAATGGTATTGTATAGAAAAAACATAGGTAATACTTTGATTTAGCGAAATTACGTTTCTTTTATGGAATAGAGAGGTTTTCAAGTGTAGAATTTGTTATTTTTGTAGGGAGAAATCAACAAAAAACACAGGCTAGTTTAATGGATAATTTAGCCTTAAAATATATATTATAAAGGATAGAAGAATGAAAAAAATTCAAATGGTTGACCTGCAAAGTCAATATGAGACAATTAAAGCTCAAGTTAACGAATCGATCCAAAATATTTTAGAGACTTCCACGTATATCAATGGACCGCATGTACATGGTTTTCAAAAGAATTTAGAAAACTACAATGGAGTAAAACACGTTATTCCATGTGCTAACGGAACAGATGCTTTACAAGTGGCAATGATGGCTCTTGGATTAAAACCAGGGGATGAGGTAATTACTGCAGACTTTACTTTTGCGGCTACTGTGGAGGTGATTGCTCTTTTACAGTTAACTCCTGTATTAGTAGATGTAGATCCAATTACTTTTAATATTGATTTAGATGCGGTTGAAAAAGCAATTACACCTAAAACAAAAGCAATTGTTCCAGTGCATTTATTTGGACAGGCTGCCAATATGGAAGGTCTTATGGCAATCGCCGAAAAGCACAACTTATTTGTAATAGAGGATAATGCACAAGGAATTGGTGCAAACTATTGTTTTAGTGATGGAAGTAAAGTAAAAACTGGGGGAATTGGACATGTAAGTGCTACTAGCTTTTTCCCAAGTAAGAACTTAGGTTGTTATGGGGATGGTGGTGCAATTTTTACAAACGATGATGCCTTAGCTCATACTATTCGCGGTATTGTAAATCATGGTATGTACCAAAGATACCACCATGATGTAGTTGGAGTGAATTCAAGATTGGATAGTATTCAAGCTGCTGTTTTAGATGCTAAACTTCCACATTTAGATACCTATAACCATAATAGACGCTCTAGTGCAATGTTATATAATGCGCTTTTAAAAGATACTAAGGAACTTATTGTACCACAAATAGCTAAACAAGAGGATTCTCACGTTTTCCATCAATATGTTTTAAGAGTAGTTAATGGACAAAGAGATGCTTTATTACAACATTTACAAAGTAAAGATATCCCATGTGCTATTTATTACCCAATAGCTCTTCATAAGCAAAAGGCGTATTTGGATCCACGTTATAAAGAAAGTGACTTCCCAGTGACCAATGAGCTAGTAGAGCAGGTATTGGCTCTTCCAATGCACTCGGAATTAGATACTGAACAAATTGAATTTATTTGTACAACAATAAACGATTTTTTCAAAAATAAGTAATCTTTTTGCTTAACAAAAAAAGACTAGTAATTTACTAGTCTTTTTTGTTTTATGTGTGCCCAGCATGGACAGTAACTCTAGGGTGCAAGTCCCGAACACGCCTTTACAACGGGAAGTGTTAGCCAAATGCAAGGGTGTCCATCGTGAGGTGGAATCTGAAGGAAGCGCTAGGCAAACCCTTGACCTGACGAACAGAAACTATATCAGGCCCAATAATATCGGATAAGGTTGCATAACAAACTAAAGTCCAAAGTTGTACGGAGATATTTAGGGTAAATATAGCAGGTATATGAGGGGAAAGTTACTGTTCTTACCTGGG
>NZ_JBTXLS010000026.1:0-39690 GCF_054871665.1 Myroides sp. LJL115
GCTATACTTCTATACATGACATCTACTTAAAAGTATCGTAAAGTTAAGAACCGCCTTGGTACGGATCCGTATGCCAGGTGGTGTGAGAGGTCGGCTGAAGAAATAATCTTCAGCCTCCTACTCGATTGGAATTAATTTAATTGCTTTAGAATATGTTCAATTGCATAATCTAATTGTGGATCATCATCATTTAAACGATCCATAAATGTGTTTTTAATGTAAATGTCTGGGCTTACTCCAGTCTTCTCTAGGTTGTCCCCCTCTAAGGTGTATGTACCCCATGCTGGCAAACGATATGAGGAGCCATCTACAAGACCTTTTGCAGAAGTGAATATAATCCATCTATAGGTTTGTTGGCCAATGATTGTACCTAGTTTTAAAGCCTTAAATCCTTGAGCTGTCATTTCGGCATCACTTAATGAATACTCATTAATTAATAGTACAATTGGTTTACCACTAGGTGCGAAATTACTTTGTGGAGTCATTTTTCCTTCTCTATACTTCCACTGTAAGTATGGTCTTTGGGAAAGGAAAGCTAAAACTTTATCATGGACATTTCCTCCTGTGTTAAATCTTAAATCAAGAATCACTGCCTCTTTTCTATGTTCTTGAGCTACCATGTCTAATAAGAAAGAATCTAATTGATCACTCGACATGTTTTTCATATAAGAATAAGCTATTCTATTATTACTTTTTTGATCTACTCTTTTTTGATTGTCATGAATCCACTGATCATATAATAGAGCTTTATTTTTCTCAAATGTAATAGGATGTAGCTTAACAGTAAATTCCTTATGATCTCTAGTAAAAGTTAAGCTGATTTCTTGTTGAGTAGAGGCGAAACTGAAATATTTATCTCTATTTTGTTTACTATCTATAGCTTGGCCATTTACTTTTGTTAAAACATCTCCTTTTCGAATATCTTTATCCGAAGCAAATGCAGGTGATTTCCTTAAGATATAATCTACCTTATATGGATTGTTTTTATCGAAGACAATTCCAGTTTCTGAAGTAATAAAGTTATCGCTTGTTTTTTCCTCTTCTCCTTTGGAATTAAAGCCTAAATGAGAGGAACCTAACTCTCCAAGCATATCGTTTAATAATAGGCGTAGATCTTGTCTGTTATTTACATATGGCAAGTAAGTAGCAAAATGATTTTTGGTCTCAAGCCAATTAATACCATGGAAGTCTTCATCATAGAAGTTCTCTTCTACTCCAGCCCAAGTTTCATAATACATTTGATTAAATTCTTGTCCTAGGCTCTTGGTGAAAGAAAAATCTATATCAATAATTGTAGGAGTAGCATCTTTTAGATCAAAACGATAGATGCTTCTCCCTACCAATCCATATAGATCATTATCTCTTTGTTGTATATTATAAGCAGATTTGTCAAATACTTTTTGGCTTTTCGCCTCTTTAAAGTTCTCATAGGTCTTTTTATATAAGGCATATTTTCCATTATCCTGGTTAGAGGTATAAAAGACAATTTGCTTGTCATTTGTTTCAAAAACCGTAGGGGAATTTTGATTTCCAAATTGGTCACTCACTAATTCTATTCGATCTAAGATTCCATCCACATTAATGGTAATCATTTTTTGCGCAGTGGTGGTATTTTTATCCTTTTTAGTAGTAGTAACTTGAGTAGGGTTGTCTTTTGTTTGGAATAGATTATCAAACTTATCGGACTTGAAGTCTTGAGATAGCCAATCTACTGCAAAACGATAGATACTTGGCTTAACCATTCCCATTGGGTAAGAAGGATTTAATCGGTCACTAGTAAAGTAAATATATTTTCCATCGGGAGAAAATATAGGATTACTTTCAGCCACACCTGTGTTGGTTAGGTTGATTGCTTTTTTTAAATCAATATCATATACAAAAATATCTTCTTCGAAATTTCTTTTTGCAGTGTATAATACGTATTTACTATCTGGGGAAAAAGAAGGCTTTGAGTTTTGAAAAGCCCAAATTTCGTCTTCCACAATAGTAGTTGATTTAAAGGTAGTAAGGTCCATTAATACTACTCTGTCTCTCCCACTAAGATACACTGCTTTTGTAGCATCTGCATTTAAGCTTATATCTCGGTTATTTCGAAGATCAGAAGTGAGTTGAATTGGCTGACTATCTTTAGTAACATCTATTTTAAACCAATTTTGATACCCTTGATAGGTTTGGCTATATAGTAAGGTTTGATTGTCCTTTAGCCATTTCACTTCCATCACTCTTTCACTTCCATCACTAATTTGTTTAGTGAACTCTCCCTTAATATCACTAACAAATAGTACGCCTCTTGAAACAAAGGCTATCTTTTTGTTATCTAATGCGACATCAAAATAACTTATTTGGTCTTTAGTGTTGTAGCTTTGTTGTTTGTCAATAGCTTTATTTTGATTTAACTTAATGGATAATGGTTCTACTTGTTTAGTTTGGGTATTCCAGATAAATAAGTCATAATCTTTTTCAAATATTATTTTAGAGCCATCCGCACTTACAAATGGCCTACCTATAGAAGTATCAAAATTCGTTAAGGCAATGGACTTTCCATCTTTTAATTGAAATAGGTTATAATGCCCATTGTTCTGATCTGAAATAAAGTAAATATTACCATATTTATCTACGGTTGGGTTAAAATCTTTTCCTTCATAAGTAGTTAAAGATTTAAAAGTATTAGTAGAGGGATTATAAGAGTGAATATCTGGATTATTTTCTCCTTTATATCTTTTTCTCACCAATTGGTTTGCACTTTCTGTAGAATTAGTAAAAAGTAATTCTTTAGAAGGTGTTTCTACCATTGCGTTGGTATTATTAAAATAGTTTTCAAATAATGCAGTAGGAGTTGTACCTTCAATATCCACTTTATAAGAAGCAAAATTCTTATCTAAGTTAGAAGTAAAATATAAACTATTACTATCCCAAGACCAGCTTTCTAATTGGTCATTGGCTTGGTGAAAGGTTAATTGCTGTATTGGACCTTGGGGAAGTGGCATAACAAATACATCGTTGTTGCCATATTGGTTAGAGTTAAATGCCAACCACTTTCCATCAGGGGAAACTCTAGGATTCGTTTCCTCTGATGGAAGAGCCGTTAGGCGAGTTGCAATTCCCGTATCAAGTGGGGCTTGATAGATATCTCCTTCAAAGCTAAAGTAAGCTGTTTTTCCATCTGGACTTAATGAAGGATTGGACATGAATTTAACTTGACTTTGGCCGAAAGAGGCTAAAGTCAAGGATAATGCCATTAGTGTTAGGGTGTTTTTTATCATTGGTTAATATTTTCACTAAACATAAAAATATTTTGTATTAAAGTCTAGCCTTTAACTAGTTATTTGATAAAAACTGTCTATTTATTTTTTAAAAATATAGGTTTGCTCTGGAGTAATACAATAATCTAAAGGCACGTCTAAATGAGAAACATCTTGGATACTCGGTTCGGCTTGGAAAAAGCTAAGTCCAACTTTTATTGTGTCTTTTGGGCATTGCTCTAAAAACTTATCATAGAAACCCTTGCCATAGCCAATCCTATTTCCTTTTTGATCAAAGGCCAAAAGAGGAATAAATACTACTTCAATACTGTCTTCTTTAACCTGTATACCATCTACAGGTTCTGGTATCCCATAAGAATTTTCTTTTATTCTTGTATTGTCTGTTAGAAGGTAATGCGATAAGGTAGAGTCTTGAAAATTGCTTTTGGATAGAATGACATTTTTGTCTTTTCCTGCTAATATTTGTAAAATATATTGGGTGTCTATTTCTTTTTTCTTTGCAATAGGCAAGAATAAGTGATAGTTTGTTTTATTCCAAATCGGTAGTTTTAGACTTTGATTTGCAATATCTATACTTTGTTGCTCAATTTGATCTTGACTTAAATTTTCGCGCAATTCCTTATATTTTAGACGTAATTTATCTTTTTGCATATTATATTATTTTAGATATATTGAAAATTGCATCCCCTTGGTACACAATAGGCGAATCATTGACATTGATAACATAACCACTAAAGGGTGCCTTTATTTTAAGGTTTTCCATACCATAAGGATCGGAAACCTCTGCTAATGTAGCACCTTTTTCTACATATGAGCCAATTTGTACTTGGTCATGTAGCAATCCAGATCTTTTACTTCTAACCCACTGTGCTTTTTCAATAATAATCATTTCAGTAGTATTTTTTTTAATAGTGAAGTGATCAGCTAACATGTCGAAATGAGCTAAGAAGCGTTTTGTTCCTTCAACACCCATTTGTGAGACCTCATTATTAATATCTAAGGATTTACCTCCTTCAAAAAGGAGCATTTTTACACCTCGTTTCGCACATGCATTTCTAAATGAACCTGCTATTTGGTTAGAATATAATAAGAAGGGAGGGTGAAAAATAGTTGCTAACTTTTCTAATTCTTTGTCTTGTGGAGCAATGCGTATTTGAGGTGCATTAAATCTACTTTGTCCACCTGCGTGAAAGTCTATAGCATAATCTACTAAAGGTAGAATAGATTTGAGTAAATGATAAGCAAACCTACCCGCTAAAGATCCATCCTTGCTACCTGGAAATACGCGATTCATATCTCTACCATCTGGAAACTCTCTAGATTTATTTATATAGCCAAATATGTTAATAACAGGAATACAAATAATAGTTCCTCTTTTAGGAATATTAATTTTTTTGTGAATAATCTGCCGAACTATATCTACTCCATTTAATTCATCTCCATGTAAACCTGCAGATAATAACACTGTAGGACCTTTAATTTTACTTCTAGAAACTATTACTGGAATTTCTAGGGAAGATGCAGTGTGTAGCTTAGCAATTTCCAAGTTAAGCTTTACAGTTTCACCTGGGGCTATGGAATGGTCTAATATCTTCATCGCTTTTTTAAGTGAAGATATAAAATCTAATTACATATAAGAATAGAAATAAATGCTATTTTTTTATTTTTTATTAGATAAATCTCCCCCTTCTTTTCTGAATAAAAGCACAAAAAGCTTATTTTGAAGAATAGAAAACTTGGGGTATTTTTGTGATAACTATTTTAATTATTATGGAACCATCACAAGCTTTAGCTCTTCAAATACAAACACTACCAAATGAACCTGGAGTTTATCAATACTATGATAAGGAGGATAAAATACTTTATGTTGGAAAAGCCAAGAATCTTAAAAAACGTGTAAGTTCTTATTTTAATAAAATTCACCAAGAAGGGAAGACAAATGTTTTAGTAAAGAAAATAGTATCTATTAAACACATTGTGGTTCCAACAGAAACGGATGCATTACTTTTAGAAAACAATTTAATTAAACGTTTACAGCCTCGTTATAACGTTTTATTGAAAGATGACAAATCTTATCCATGGATTTGTATAAAAAGAGAACCTTTTCCTAGAGTGTTTACTACTAGAAAGATGATTAAGGATGGTTCAGAGTATTTTGGACCCTATACGAATATAAAGACCGTTTATACCTTATTAGAGTTAATTAAAGAGCTATATCCTCTTCGTACTTGTAGCTATGATTTGAGTATAGGAAATATTCGTTCCGAGAAATTTAAAGTGTGTTTAGAGTATCATATTGGAAATTGTAATGGACCTTGCCAAGGTTACGAAACAACTAGCCAATACGATCAAAAAATAACTCACATTAGAGATATTTTGAAAGGGAACTTTAAAGATAGTCTGAAGCAGTTTAGGAATCATATGCAAGAACTAGCTCAAAATATGGAATTTGAACAAGCTCAAAAGATAAAGGAGAAGATTGAGTTGTTGGAAAATTATCAATCTAAGAGTACCATTGTTAATCCTAAGATTAGTAATGTAGATGTCTTTAGTATAGTATCAGATAGTACTATGGCTTATGTAAATTTCCTACAAGTTTCCTATGGGGCCATTATCCGATCTCACACTATGGAGATAAAGAAAAAACTAGAGGAAACAGACACAGAACTACTAGAATTAGCTATTGTAGAGTTAAGGGAAAGATTTCAACTAAATTCTAAGGAAATCATTAGCCCAATTCCATTGGATTTGGGGGAAGCTTTAACGGTTACAATTCCAAAATTAGGGGACAAAAAAAGGCTACTTGAGTTATCTGAACGAAATGCAAAGTTTTATCGAATTGATCAGCTAAAACAAATTAAGATTGTAGATCCCCAAAGACATACTAATCGTATAATGGCGCAAATGAAGAAAGATTTGCGTATGAGTAAAGAACCTAGACATATTGAGTGTTTTGATAACTCTAATATACAGGGAACTAACCCTGTTGCTGCTTGTGTTGTCTTTAGAGATGGGAAGGCTAGTAAAAAAGAATATAGGCACTTTAACGTAAAGACTGTAGTAGGTCCTAATGACTACGACTCTATGCAAGAAATTGTTTACAGACGCTATAAAAGAGTAATAGAACAGGGATTAGACTTACCAGACTTAATTGTAATTGATGGAGGGAAAGGGCAATTAGGAGTGGCCTTGAAGAGTCTAGAGGAGCTAGGATTAAGAGGAAAGGTTGCCATTATAAGTTTAGCCGAACGTTTGGAGGAAATCTTTTATCCAGGGGATAGTATTCCAATGTATTTAGATAAGAGAAGTGAAACGATGAAGGTTCTTATTCACTTAAGAGATGAGGCTCACCGATTCGGATTAAACTTTCATCGTGATCAACGAAGTAAAAATGCTATAACAAGTGTACTTGATAATATTCCTGGAGTTGGTGAGAAGACAAAAATTACCTTAATGAATCATTTTGGTAGCGTGAAAAAAATAAAAGAGGCATCTTTAGAAGATTTAGAAAAAGTTATAGGAAAAGCAAGAAGTAAGTTGATTATCGATTTTTTTGAAGTAAATTAGAAGAAAATTAAAACTCTTTCCTGTGAGAATTCTTCTGTTTTGTTTGTTTTTATGTATATCAACTAATATTAAAGCTTTTGGCCAAGATACTCTTGCTTTAAAAAAACCAAAAATTGGTCTTGTACTTAGTGGTGGAGGAGCAAAGGGTTTGGCACATATTGGAGTACTTAAAGTTTTAGAACAAAATGGAGTTGAAATTGATTATATAGCAGGAACAAGTATGGGGGCTATTATTGGGGGATTGTATGCTTCTGGTTATACGGCTCCCGAATTAGATTCCATTTTTAATGTTATTGAAGTTTCGGCTTTAATTAAGGACTACATTCCTAGGGTCTCTAAGTCTTTTTATGAAAAGAAAAACGATGAAATTTATGCATTAAGCTTACCATTTGAGAATTTTAAAATAGGCTTTCCCAAATCTCTTTCCCGTGGAATGTATAATTATAACCTGATGAATACATTACTTTCCCATGTAAGACACGTAAGAGATTTTAATGAGTTAAATATTCCTTTTTTATGTATTGCAACAGATTTAGAAAAAGGAGATGCGGTTATTTTAAATAGTGGCTATTTACCTCAAGCAATTCTTGCTAGTGGAGCTTTTCCAACTTTATTTGCTCCGGTAAAAATTAATGATGTAGATCTTTTAGATGGGGGGATTGTCAATAACTACCCTATTGAGGAGTTAAAAGCGATGGGGGCAGATATAATTATCGGAGTAGATGTTCAAGATGATTTAAAGACTGCCGATGAGATTGAAGGTGCTCAGGATGTATTATCTCAATTATCCAATTATTCTACTATCGCTCAAATGAAGGACAAATTTGCCTTAACAGATATTTATATTAAACCAAATATCTCCGGTTATTCTGTTGTTTCTTTTGGGGATGGAGCAGCTATTATTCAAACCGGTGAAGAAGCAGCCAATCAGGTTATAGATCAAATAAAACAGATAGGAACAAATAAAAGTATTTCTCAAAGACATTTTGTAGAAAAGACTTCTTTAGACTCCATTAATATCTCCAATATTAAAATTAGAGGACTTGAGCGCCTAACAAAACGCTATGTACACGGTAAATTAGGATTTAAACCTAATTCCAAGATTACTTATAAGGATTTAAGCGAAGGTATTACTCGTTTAAATGGAACAGAGAACTTTAGTAGTATTTCTTATATTTTCGAACAAGATCAGGATAGTAGTAAAGATGTTTTAATCATGGATTTAAATGAAAATCCAATTAATACCTTTTTGCGTTTCGGAGTTCATTATGATGGCTTGTATAAAACGGCTGCCTTGGTCAATCTTACAAAGAAGAATTTTCTTGCCAAAAGTGATGTGTTATCCTTAGATGTAGGACTAGGAGATAATGTAAGGTATAATTTCAACTACTTTATCGATAATGGCTTTTACTGGAGCTTTGGAATCAACTCTAGATTAAGTAGTTTTGACAGGGAACTTCCTTATGATTTATTAGTAAAAGCAATGGGTGGTAAATTAGATATTCCTAATGCTCCCCAAGACTTCTTTGTGAATTACTCCGATTTAGAAAATAGGCTTTTTGTGCAGTCTTCTTATGCACAGAAGTATGTTTTAGGTATTGGGTTAGAGCATCGCTTCTTAGATCTTAGGAGCAAAACCCTAACAAGCTATAAGCAACGTTTTGATTTTAGTCATTATTTAGGCGGTTTTTTAAATGTTATGATGGATTCTTATGATAATAAGTATTTCCCTCGTAGTGGATTTTTGGCTAAAGTCGAATACAGGAACTTTTTTTACTCTAGTAATTATTTAGATGATTTCTCAAACTTTTCTACTATCAGTGGGCAGCTAGGAGTAGCAAGACGTGTTACAAGTAAGTTAAGTTTTGACTTTAAAGTAAGGGTGGGCTCAATTATTGGGCAACCACCAAGTATTGGTTTTGGGTATTATTTAGGAGGGTATGGTTTTGCAGACAAAGATAACATCATTCCTTTTTATGGTTATGATTTTTTAAGCTTGGGTGGAAATACCTATTTAATGTCCTCGTTGCAATTTGACTTTGAATTTTTAAAAAGGCATCATGTTAATATGGCTGCCAATTTTGCCAATACTGGGAATGATATTTTCTCAGATTCGGGATGGAGTAATATCACAAAATACTCTGGTTATGCTCTAGGATATGGTATGCAAACCATAATAGGCCCTATAGAAGCCAAGTTTACCTACTCTCCAGACACAGGAAGAAGCTTCTTATTTTTCTCTGTAGGATTTTGGTTTTAAGCCCAGGAAAATAGAGCTACTTTAGGAATATGTGAAAAATATTAGGATATAAATTTGGATAACTCAATATTATGTCTATTTTTGTTATGTTATGAAACTACAATGGGACGGTTTATTGGCTTATTTAAAGTTCCTCATCAAGAGAAATCCTGAATGAGGTAACATCTACTTATTATATTATTAACCAACCTTAATTATAAGTATTTATGCCTTTATATCATCACTTAGGGAAAATTCCCCCTAAACGTCATTCCGTATTCCGTAAGGAAAATGGGGAATTATATTATGAACAATTATTTGGAACAATTGGCTTTGACGGAATGTCTACTAATATGTACCATATTCATCGACCAACCCAGGTCAAAAAAATTCTGAAGCAATATAGTGTTGCACCAAAAATAGCTGTAGCTAACAATATCCAATCTTATCGTTTGAAAGGTTTTCAGATTAAACCTGAGAATGACTTTTTACAAAGCCGAAAACCAGTTTTAACCAATAGTGACTGTACCATTGTACTTGCGGCACCTAAAGAGTCGATGAAAGAGTATTTTTATAAAAATACAGATTGTGACGAATTGCTATTTATCCATAAAGGAGAAGGTACACTAAAAACAATGCTTGGTAACCTACCGTTTAAATACGGGGATTACTTATTAATTCCTAGAGGTATTATCTATCAAATAGAGTTTACCACAACAGATAATAGGTTATTTATAGTAGAGGCTACTAAACCTATTTACACACCTAAACGATACCGAAATTGGTTCGGTCAATTACAGGAACATTCTCCATTTTGTGAGAGAGATATTCGATTACCACAAGATTTAAAGCCCATCGATCAAAAAGGAGATTTCCTAATCAAAGTTAAAAAACAAGGGGATATTTTCGATATGGTGTATGCTACCCATCCTTTTGATGTAGTTGGCTATGATGGTTATAATTACCCTTATGCTTTGTCTATTTTTGATTTCGAACCTATTACTGGTAGAATTCATCAGCCACCTCCAGTTCATCAAACTTTTGAAAGTGATGGATTTGTAGTTTGTTCTTTTGTTCCTAGGCTTTACGATTATCATCCAGACGCTGTTCCAGCACCCTATAATCATAGTAATATTGATAGTGATGAGGTTCTCTATTATGTAGATGGAGACTTTATGAGTCGTAATGATATTGAGCAAGGGCATATCTCTTTGCATCCAGCTGGAATTCCTCACGGGCCTCACCCAGGGGCTGTAGAAAGGTCTATAGGGAAAAAAGAAACTCAGGAGCTAGCTGTAATGGTAGATACTTTTAAACCACTTATGGTATGTCAGGATGCTATACAAATTGCAGACGATACCTATTATCAATCTTGGCTGGATCCTGAAAAGTAATTAACCATCCAAAAATTAACCATTTAAATTTAAAATTATGACTAGAGAAGTTAAATCCGTTGAGTTTGGCTTAGAAAAAATATTTGAGGGAGCACAAGATTTCTTACCCTTATTAGGAACAGACTATATAGAATTTATTGTTGGTAATGCTAAACAAGCTGCTCATTTTTATAAGAGTGCTTTTGGTTTCCAATCTTTAGCTTATGCTGGATTAGAAACAGGAGTAAAAGATCGTGCTTCTTATGTGTTAGTTCAAGATAAAATACGAATTGTATTAACTACGCCTTTAACCGCTGAATCAGAGTTAAACGAGCATATTGTGCAGCATGGAGACGGTATTAAAGTTGTCGCTCTATGGGTAGAAGATGCTAGAGATGCTTATAAGCAAACAATTGCTCGTGGTGCCAAATCTTATCTGGAACCTATTGAACAAGAGGATGAGTTTGGTAAAACCGTTCGTGCAGGTATATATACTTACGGAGAGACCGTGCATATGTTTGTAGAAAGAAAAGATTATAAAGGAATCTTTCTACCTGGTTTTGTAAAATGGGAATCAGATTACAATCCAGAACCAGTTGGTTTAAAATACGTGGATCATATGGTAGGAAACGTAGGATGGAATCAGATGAATACTTGGGTAAAGTGGTATGAAGAGGTAATGGGGTTTGTTAACTTTCTATCTTTTGATGACAAACAAATTACTACAGAGTATTCTGCTTTGATGAGTAAGGTAATGTCTAATGGAAATGGTAGAATTAAGTTTCCTATAAATGAGCCTGCTCATGGAGTCAAAAAATCTCAAATTGAAGAGTATTTAGATTTTTATAACGGACCTGGCGTACAGCACGTGGCGGTTGCTACAGATGATATTATCAGGACTGTTTCTGCTATGAAAAATAGAGGGGTGGAATTTTTATCTGCTCCGCCTCAAAGTTACTATGATGATATTCCAAGAAGACTTGGTGTACATATGGAAATAATGAAGGAAGACATCAAGGAATTGCAAAAGTTAGGTATTATGATTGATGCAGATGAAGAAGGTTATTTATTGCAAATCTTTACTAAACCCGTAGAGGATAGACCAACTCTATTTTTCGAAATAATCCAAAGAATGGGCGCAAGAGGATTTGGGGCTGGAAACTTTAAAGCACTTTTTGAGTCTATAGAACGTGAACAAGAAAAGAGAGGAACACTTTAATATTCAGTTAATTAAATATTAAAAACGGCTATTAAACAACCATTAATGTTAATTATCAGTTAAACACAAACGAGGGTTGTGATATTTTAAAAAAAGCTATACATTTGCACTCGCAAAAATAGGGTCGTCATAAGCTTTATTTGAGTGTAATAAATTTTTCATAATTTATAGTTTTTTGGTTGGTTAATAGCATAAAAACTCAGTCATTTGTTTGACTGGGTTTTTTTGTTTCTTACTTTTGAATAATTAATGCTACCAACTATGAAAAAATTTCTTACAATACTTTTTTTGGTGTGTTTTTCCTTACACACAAGTTTTGCACAAAATTCATTCAAGTCAGGGGAGTTTCTAAAATTTAAGATTAGCTACGGACTTCTAAACGCCGGTATAGCTACCCTAACTTTAAAAGATACTTTATTGGATGGTAGGAAATTAATTCATGCTGCTGGGCATGGATATACCACAGGTGTTCCCAAATTATTTTTCAAGGTAGAGGATGATTACCAAAGTTATTTTGAACAAGATAAGGTAACTCCATATCGTTTTGTTCGTAAAATTGACGAAGGAGGTTATACTAAAGACCAAGAGGGTTTCTTTAATTATTCTACAAATACTGTTCTTGTGAAAGATTATAAGAGCAATACAGAAAATATTTTCGATATTAACTTGGGGGTACAAGATATTGTATCGGCTTTCTATTATCTTCGTGATCAACCAGAATTGAATCAACTTAAGAAAGGAGATTCTGTTGAAATTGATATGTTTTTCGATCAGGAAACATTTCGATTTAAACTTGAATTCTTAGGAGAAGACGTGATTAGAACACATTTTGGTAAAGTGAAGGCTTTGATGTTTCGTCCATATGTAATGGCCGGACGTGTTTTTAAAGCAAAAGAGAGCCTTACTATTTGGGTATCCAAAGATGCAAACAAAGTGCCTCTTCGAATTAAAGCTAGTTTAGCAGTTGGTTCTTTAAAGGCAGATTTAGTGGAATACGAAGGTTTAATGTCAGATTTAGAAATCGAATTAAAGTAAGATGGAAGAAAAAATATTAAGTGAGCTTAATGCTAAGTTTGATGTAATCGGTCAAAAGACCCAGACACATCTACAGGGACTATTGTATTCTACCCCTTTAACCTATTGGGATTATATTCAGGTCGATTCTTTATTATCTTTACAAACCCAAAGGAGTACCTTACCTGATGAGATGGTCTTTATTGGCTATCATCAGATTAATGAGCTTCTGTTTAAAATGATATTATGGGAGATAGATCAATTAGCTGTTTTTGAAAATATTACTGCTGAGGTGTTTATCGATAAGTTAGGACGTATATCTCGATATTTTGATATGCTTACTTCTTCCTTTTCTATTATGGAAAATGGGATGGATAGGGAGCAATATCTTAAATTTCGAGACACTTTAACCCCTGCTAGTGGCTTTCAAAGTGTGCAATATCGTTTAATTGAATTTGGATCAACAAATTGGAAAAATTTAATTGATAAGCGTTTTACTGATAGAATTGACTTAAATTGCAGTGCTGAACAAGGTTTTGATTATTTGTACTGGCAAGCTGCTGGAAAAAATTATCAAACGCAAGAAAAGTCTTTTATGCTTAGTTCTTTTGAAAAGAAGTATAAGAAAGTTCTGATTAATGCAATGAAAGATTATGAAAAAACAAATTTATGGCGGAAATTTGTGGAATTGCCTCGAGAGGTTAGGCAAGATCCAAAGCTTATTGAAGCCATGAGGCATTATGATAAAACAGTGAATATTACTTGGGTTTTAGGACATTACAGGGCAGCTGTTAAATATTTGGAAGGGCCGCAGGGGCCAAAAGAAGCTACTGGAGGAAGTGATTGGAAAAAATATATGCTACCTAAATACCAAAAAAGAATTTTTTTTCCTGAATTATGGAGTGAAAAAGAGAAGGAGACCTGGGGGGGATAAAATAAAAATTTAAAAAAAGAAAAGTTTTGAAACAATTTATAATCGTATTTTTAGTGGCTCTTACCATTGTTTCATGTAAGAAACAAAATCAAGAAGATAGTACAGAATTAGAAATTGATATGGATCACTCTCCTGAAGTTGTAGCGGAAGTTTATGGCTTTAGTTTAAATGATTTTGAAATAGTAGAAGATACTATCAGAAATGGAGATAGTCTTGGCAAAATTTTTAGTCAGAATAATTTAAGTGCTGGGCAAATACATGCTATAGTTGAAAAGGTAAGTGATACAGTAAATGTGAAGAATATCCGTGTAGGAAAACCATATAGTATTGTAAAAAACAAAAAAGATAATAAATTGGCCGCATTTATCTACCATCCAAATATTGCTGGCTATCAAGTAATCGACTTAAGAGATTCTATTACTGCTTATACAAAAACCTACCCTGTTACTTATAAAAGACGTACTATTGCATCCAATATTGAGGGATCATTATCAATGAGTTTGAATAAGCAAGGTGCAGAAGAGGCATTAGCTGTTAGAATGTCTCAAATTTTCGCATGGTCTATTGACTTTTTTAAATTGCAACCTGAAGATAGGTTTGCGGTTACTATTCAAGAAAAGTATATTAATGATACGGTTTATGTAGGTATTTCTAAGATTGAGGCTGCTTATTTTAATCACAGAGGTAAAGATTTATATTCCTTCCCTTACCAAAGACCTAATACACAAGGGTTAGAGTATTATGATGAGGAAGCTAGGCCAATGAAAAGTATGTTTTTAAAAGCTCCATTAGAGTTTTTTAGGATTACATCACGTTATACCAAAAAACGCTTTCATCCTGTACAAAAAACATGGAAAGCTCATAATGGAACAGATTACGCAGCTCCAACAGGAACGCCAATTATGTCAACTGCTTCAGGAGTTGTAGAGCGTGCGGGGTATACAGCTGGAAATGGTAATTATGTAAAAGTGAGACATAACGGAACTTATTCTACTCAATATTTACATATGTCAAAAATATTAGTAAAAAAGGGACAATACGTTAACCAAGGCCAGACAATTGGTCTAGTAGGAAGTACAGGGTTAGCTACTGGTCCTCATGTTTGCTATAGATTTTGGAAAAATGGAGTTCAAGTAGATCCTTTGTCACAAGTTCTACCTAACTCTGATCCAATGGATAAAAAAGATATTCCTGCATATAAAGAGTATATTGCTCCTTTAAAGGTAGAATTAGATGAAGTTATTAAAACTAAATTTTCTCAAAAATAGATAATGTTGAAAAATATTAATCCATCCACAACAAGTGCTTGGAGTGAATTGCGTAAGCATTTTGGCGATATGGAGTTTATACAAATGCAAGATTTATTTGCATTAGACTCTGAAAGGACGCAAAAGTTTCATTTGCAAATGGATTCCTTTTTGTTAGATTATTCCAAGAATAAAATAACAGAGCAAACTTTAGATTTACTAATTCAGTTAGCAGATCAAGTTGGTCTTAAGGATGCTATTCAGAAGATGTTTAATGGCTCGAAGATTAATGTTACAGAAGATCGCGCGGTTCTACATACTGCTTTAAGAGATTTTTCAGGTATTTGTGATGTTACTGTAGATGGAGAAAATGTAGTAGAAGATGTATGTGAGGCAAGACATAAAATAAAGGAGTTTACTCACAGTGTACTATCGGGAGAATATAAAAGTAGCACAGGTAAAAAATTTACAGATGTTGTAAATTTAGGAATTGGAGGATCTGATCTTGGACCTAAAATGATTGTAGAAGCATTAGCTAATTACAGGAATGACTTAGGTGTTCATTATATTTCAAATATAGACGATGATTATTTATATTCTGTCTTAAAGGGACTAAACCCTGAAACTACTTTAATTTTAATTGTTTCAAAAACCTTTACTACACAAGAAACGATTGCCAACGCTAAAAAACTAAAAAATTGGTTAGAATCCAATTTGCGGGGAGATATTTCTGCGCATTATGTTGGTGTAAGTGCTGATATACAACAAGCTATTGACTTTGGGGTAAAGCAAGAGAACATCTTTCCAATGTGGGATTATATTGGAGGGCGATTCTCTTTATGGAGTTCCGTCGGTTTGTCTATTTCTTTAGCAGTCGGATACGACAATTTTGAATCTCTTTTAAAGGGAGCTTATAAAATGGATCAACATTTTAGAAATGCAGAATTTAAAGAGAATATGCCTGTTATTATGGGGCTTCTGAGTGTATGGTACAATAACTTCTATAATTATGAGACGGAAGGAGTAGTTCCTTATAGCGAATTATTAAGTAAGTTCCCTGCTCATTTACAACAAATGATCATGGAGAGTAATGGTAAGGATAAAAACAGGGATGGTTTTCCAGTTAATTACCAAACAGGAACATTAATTTGGGGGGAAGTAGGAGTTTCGGCACAACATGCTTTTTTCCAACTATTTCATCAGGGTACTAAGGTAGTTCCGGTGGATTTTATTGGCTTTATTGAACCTTTTTATGGCGAAAATTCGAATCATGACATCTTAATGAGTAATTTTTTCGGACAAACTGAGGCATTACTCAACGGAAAACGTGGACATAAGGTAGATGAAAGTGAGTTGGAAATGTTAAAATATTTCAGAGATTTTGAAGGGAATAAGCCCTCAAATACCCTGTTAATTGATGCTTTAACACCAGAGAATTTAGGGATGTTAATCGCACTTTATGAACATAAAACATATGTGCAGGGAATTATCTGGAATATATATAGTTTCGACCAATTTGGGGTGGAGTACGGTAAGGTTTTAGCAAAGAATATTCAAGAGGAAATCAAATCAAAAGTGGTAGGCAAACACGATGGTAGTACAGAGTTTTTACTTAATTATTACTTAAAGCGATAAAATGTTAATTTTTTTCACTGCTAGGACTGTTAAAAGTTAAAATTTAATATTGGCATAATATTAGCTAGGGGGTTTTTTGTACCTTTGCGGTGAAAATAATTTATCACTTACACTTTTACAATGAAAAACTTGAAGAACTGGATGATTACGGCAGTAATGGTTTTTACTACGGCATTCGCATTTTCACAAAACAAAGTTACTGGTGTTATTGTTGATGGGGAGTACCAAGAGGGTTTACCTGGAGCAACAATTCTAGTAAAAGGAACACAAATTGGAACTTCTACCGGGTTAGATGGGGAGTTTGAGTTAAATGTTTCTGAATCAAAGGGAGAGATTGTTATCTCTTTTGTTGGTTATAATTCTCGTACAGTTGCCTATACGGTAAATGCTGAGAAAATTGCTAATCTAGGTACAATTGTTCTTTCTACAGATGAGAACATGCTAGATGACATTGTTATTATGGGTGTTGCAGACGTTGCACAAGACCGTAAAACTCCTGTAGCTGTTTCTACAATTAGAGCAGCAGAAATTCAAGAAAAACTTGGTTCTCAAGAATTTCCTGAAATTTTAAACACAACTCCTTCTGTTTACGCTTCTAAAGGTGGTGGAGGATTTGGAGATTCAAACATTAATATTCGTGGTTTTGATCAAAGAAACATCGCAGTATTGATTAACGGTATGCCAGTTAATGATATGGAAGGTGGAGCTGTTTATTGGTCTAACTGGGCTGGATTATCTGATGTAACATCAGCTATGCAAGTTCAAAGAGGATTAGGATCTTCAAAAATCGCGATTTCTTCTGTAGGAGGTACAATCAACGTTTTGACAAGAACTTCTGACGTCCGCGAAGGTGGTAGTCTTTCAGCAGGTGTAGGTAATAATAACTACCTTAAGACAACTGCTTCTTATAATACAGGTATTTTAGAAAATGGACTTTCTGCTTCTGTTTTATTGGGTTATACTCAAGGAGACGGATATGTAGAAGGAACGGGATTCGAGTCAATCAACTATTATTTAGGATTAGGATATAATTCTAAAGACGATCGTCACAAAGTACAGTTTACATTCACAGGTGCTAAGCAAAATCACGACCAACGTTCAACGTCTGTGTCTATTGCTAATCATAAAATGTGGAATAATGGTGGGATAAACAAACATTTTAATCCAGATACTGGGTTTTATAATGGAGAACGTTTTAACTTTAAATCGAACTACTATAATAAACCAGTAGCATCAATTAACTATGATTTCGCTATTAACGAAACATGGAACTTAGGAGCTGTAGTTTACGGATCTTGGGGACGTGGTGGAGGAACTGGAACTCTTGGTGGTGGACCAAACGGTTACAGAGACTTCGGTACTGAAGTAAGAGATGCAAACGGACATATGCGTTTTGATGATATTGCTGCATGGAACAGAGGAGAAGTTATTGCTGATTGGAATAATACTTCAAATACTTACCGTTCTCCATATGCAGGAGCTGAAGAAGGTTACTATATTTCTGCTTTCAACAGTAGAGAATCTGCTACACAAGGTGGATGGGCTCGTCGTTCTTCAATCAACTCTCACGACTGGTATGGAACAGTAATTAACATGAACGCTAAAGTAAATGAAAACTGGACAATTGACTTTGGTTTAGATGGACGTATTTACAAAGGTTACCACTTCCAAACTTTAGATAACTTATTGGGTGGACAAGGATATGTTGTTAACAATAACAGAAACAACGGTGGTCAAAACTATATTGTAAGCAGTACTTACCCTGCTCACGCTACATTAAATCCATTTGCTCAATGGAATAACAGAGAGAAAGTTGGATACCATAATGACGGTAACGTTAAATGGTTAGGAGGATTCGGACAAGTAGAGTATTCTAAAGATGATATCTCTGTGTTTGCTCAAGGATCTATTTCTAATCAATGGATGCAAAGAGTTGATTACTTCAACTACGACCGTTCAACAGCTAAAGGAGCTGAAGACTACAAAACAAACTGGAAAAGCATTTCTGGAGGTAGTATTAAAGGGGGGGTTAACTACAATATAACAGAAGTTCACAATGTATTTGTTAACGCTGGATACTTCTCTCGTCAACCATTTATGAACAATGGTGTTTACTTAAACAATACCAACACAGTTAACCCTAACTTAACGAATGAGAAAGTATTAGGATTTGAGTTTGGATATGGATTAAGAACAGACAGAGTTAGAGCTAACTTAAACTTATACCGTACTTCTTGGAAAGATAGAGTTACTCGTGCTACAGGACGTTTCGATACAGATGAGATCGGAAGTAATGGAAAACCAGTTCAAGTTAATGGTTATGCTACTTTAACAGGTGTAGAGCAAGTTCACACTGGTATGGAAGTGGATTTCTTATACAACCCAATCGATAGATTAAATATTACTGGATCATTCTCTTGGGGTGACTGGAAATATGCAAAAGATGTAACTGGTACTTATTATAATGAGGATGACAATACTCCAATTTATGATAAAGATGGTAACTTAGAAACTAAAACATTATATATTAACGGAGCAAAAGTTGGTGGTGCACCACAGTTAATTTTTAACTTAGGAGCTAACTACGAAATTGTTCAAGGATTAAAAGTAGATGCTAACTACCGTTATAATGATAACTTCTACGGAACGTTAAACGTTGACGGAGCTTCAGACAGAGGAAAATCTGGGTCAATGCAATTACCTGCATTTAACTTAGTAGATGCTGGAATGTCTTACCGTTTACCTGTAGGAAAAGATAGATCAAACTCTGTTGTAATGCGTGTTAACGTAAACAACGTATTTAATACTACTTATATTACTACTGCTCGTACTAATATTCAAGTTGACGAAAATACAACTGCTACTTGGAAAGGAATTGACGAAAGAAATGAGGTTATGTTCGGTGTTGGAAGAACATGGAACTTCTCATTACGTTATAACTTCTAATAGTTTAAAATTATATTTTAAAGCGGAGACCTTTTTAGGTCTCCGCTTTTTTTTTGACCCATCTAAAGATGTATCTTTAATGTTTAAAGTTTTGAAACACTATGGATAAGTATAAATTTGGCCCTACCGAGTTAATGGTGCCTAAAGTATGTTTTGGTGGAAATGTTTTTGGTTGGACTCTTGATAGCAAGGAATCCTTGTATTTGCTAGATGTTCTTTATGAAAAGGGTTTGATATTTATAGATACAGCTAATAATTACTCCCATTGGGCAAAAGGCAATAGTGGTGGAGAGTCTGAAGCTATTATAGGGAAATGGCTTAAGCAGACTCATAAACGCGAAAAAATGGTTATCGCAACTAAAGTAGGAGGTAAACTTAAGGGAGTAGAAAGAGGGTTGAGTCCACAGGATATTAAAACTAATTTAGAAGCTTCTTTACAGCGTTTAAAAACAGACTATATAGATATTTACTTTGCACATCACGATGATCCTTTGTGTAAGCAGGATTTAACTATGCATGCTTTTAATGATTGTGTTATACAAGGAAAAGTAAGTTATTTAGGGGCTTCTAATTTTAGTGCCCAAAGAGTAGTATCTGCAAATGAAATTAGTTTTTCTAATGGCTGGCATTCCTACAGTGTTCTACAGCCCTTATATAATCTCTATGACAGGGAGAAGTTTGAAACAGAGTACCTTTCTATGATAAGAGAGCAGAACATGGCTGTAATGAGTTATTTTCCGTTAGCTAGTGGTTTTTTAGCTGGCAAATATCAAGATAAGCAAGATTTAGCTGGAAATAAGCGTTCTGATATGCTTTCTAGATTTTTTACCCCTAGAGGTACACAGATTTTAAATGCTTTAGCTAATGTTGCAAAAAGGCTTGATTGTTCCATGGCTGAAGTAGCAATTGGCTGGCAGTTTACTAGAGAGGGGATAACAGTGCCTATTGTAAGTGTAACCAATGAGCAGCAATTACAAAGTTTGATTAATGCTTGTAGTTTAGTTCTAGATCTAGGCGATTTAGAAGAATTAAACCTAGCAAGTTCTTATAAATAAATAAATAAGGCTACCTATTGTAGGTAGCCTTATTGTATATTAATTAATAGTTGATCCGTTGTCTACGTTATCCTGATCAGGATTTACAAAAACAAGTTTACCATCTTTATCTTCTGTCATTAAGATCATTCCCTGGCTTTCTACTCCTCTTAATTTTCTAGGAGCTAGATTTGCTAAGACAGTTACTTTTTTACCTAGTACCTGTTCAGGTGTAAAATGTTCTGCGATTCCTGAAACAATTGTACGTACATCTAAACCTGTATCAACTTTTAAAACAAGTAGTTTGTTTGCTTTAGGCATTTTCTCTGCTTCAATAATAGTTCCTACTCTAAGGTCTAATTTAGTGAAATCATCGAAAGTAGCTGTTTCCTTTTGTGCCTCAGGTTGCTTTAGTGCAGCTTCATTAGCTTTTTTAGAATCTTCTAATTTTTGTAATTGCTTTTGAATTTCTTCATCTTCAATTTTAGAAAATAAAAGCTGTGCCTCTCCAATGGTATGTCCTGGAGTAATTAAAGTTTTATCTATAGCTATTTCATTCCATTGTAATGGAGTCTGTAGACCTAGGATGTTTTTTAATTTTGCAGCTGTAAAAGGCAAGAAAGGCTCACATAATGTACTTAAAGCACTTGCAATTTGTAAAGCTACATACATTTGTGTCTGAACTCTTGCTGGGTCTTCTTTAATTAATTTCCATGGCTCTTCGTCTGCTAAATATTTATTTCCTAAACGTGCAACGTTCATCATCTCCATTTGAGCTTCACGGAATCTATATCTTTGTATAGAACTTTCAATTACACTAGGGTATGCTCTAAGTTCTGTAAGAGTATCTATATCCGCTTGAGAAAACTCATTTGGTGTAGGAACAATACCTTGGTAGTATTTATTAGTCAATACTACTACTCGGTTGATAAAGTTTCCAAAAACAGCAACTAATTCATTGTTGTTTCTTGCTTGGAAATCCTTCCATGTGAAATCATTATCTTTTGTTTCAGGAGCATTTGCTGTTAAAGCATAACGCAATACATCTTGTTGTCCTGGGAATTCTTCTAAGTACTCGTGTAACCATACTGCCCAGTTTTTAGAAGTAGATAACTTATGTCCTTCTAAGTTCAAGAATTCATTTGCTGGTACGTTATCTGGCAAGATGAAACTTCCTTCTGCTTTAAGCATAGAAGGGAATATAACACAATGGAATACAATATTGTCCTTTCCAATAAAGTGCACTAGTTTAGTGTCTTTATCTTTCCAATATGGTTCCCAATCAATTCCTTTTTTCTGAGCCCATTCTTTTGTAGAAGAAATATATCCAATTGGAGCGTCAAACCATACATAAAGTACTTTTCCTTCTGCTCCTGGAACAGGAACAGGAATTCCCCAATCTAAATCTCTAGTTACTGCTCTAGGCTTTAAACCATCTTCTACCCAAGACTTAACTTGTCCATAAACGTTAGTTTTCCAATCATTTTTATGTCCTTCTATGATCCATTCACGAATAAAAGAATCATATTGGTCTAATGGTAAAAACCAGTGTTTAGTAGATTTTAAAATAGGTTCAGATCCTGAAATAGTAGACTTAGGATTAATTAAATCTGTAGCATTCAAAGAAGTTCCACATTTTTCACATTGATCTCCGTAAGCTTCTTCATTACCACATTTAGGACAAGTACCGATTACGAAGCGATCAGCTAAAAACTGTTGTGCTTCTTTGTCATATAGTTGTTCTGTTACTTCTTCTATAAATTTACCATCATTGTACATTTTGGTAAAGAAATCTGAAGCAGTTTGGTGGTGAATAGAAGATGAAGTACGTGAATAATTATCAAATGAAATACCAAAATCTTCAAAAGACTGTTTGATAATTCCATTGTATTTATCAATCACTTGTTGTGGAGTAATACCTTCTTTTTTTGCTTTCATAGAAATAGCAACTCCATGCTCATCGCTTCCGCAAATAAAAGCTACGTCTTTGTCTTGTAAGCGTAAAAATCTAGCGTATATATCCGCTGGTACATATACCCCTGCTAAGTGGCCAATATGAATAGGACCATTAGTATAAGGTAATGCAGCTGTTAGTGTGTATCTTTTAGGATCTTGTATCATAAATCAATTAAAGTTTTTCAAAAAAAAGATTTCAATATTTATGCAAAAATACGCATATCCATTGGAATACGAGTATTTTATTTTATCTATACACTTTTCTTTGATTCTAGTAATAGAACATTTCTTAGTTAAGCATTATTTTTTGCTTATCCCTTGCGTAGAATCGCTCTTTTCTTGCATTGCTGCTTTGAGTTTTTCTTGCTGCTCTTTAAAGCTCTCATTACTTGAAGAAGAACTATTTTTCTTTGTTCCATGCATTGGAATACTTACACTCTTGGAGTTGGAGTTAGAAGTTTTCTTAGTAGTGGTTGGAGTTTGTTGACATGATAATGTCAAAGTCAAACTTAATAAAGCCAATAGTTTATATATATAATGCATCATACTATAATTTATTTATTTAACAAGCATCGGTTTGCCTATGTACTTGGTCTAATTTTTTTTGTGCGTTTGTTCTAAGGAACATAAATACAAAGGTACTTATTAAACCACTAATCCAAAAAAGATATATCCCAAGGTGAAAACTGCTTTTCATGTGCTTATGGGAGGTCTGAGTGAAGTCATTATAACTAGTATAACAACCCGCCAATAAGACTAGGATAAATAGTAGATATATAATAGTTCCTACTTTTCGAGGTAAGGTTACTTTACATAAAAGTAAAAAAAGAATATATGCTAATTGCACTGCAAATAACAGTAAGGAAGTTTGCCATATTGTTCGAAAAATAATGTATTCTTTATAGAATAAGTGGATGCTTATCTTTCCGATAAAAGACATTTGCTTTATAAGACTAGCACTTATAAAACTTAGTATAACTTGCGTTAGGCTTAAAATAATAATGTTTTTGAACATAGTTTAAGGTACTACCTCCCAGGTTTGATCTTTGGTAAATTTCAACTTAAAATTTTTACTTATATAAGTATTATGTGGGGTCTTATCTACTTTAAAAACAGAAAAGGGAGTTTGTTCTTTAAAAAGTAGTGTGGAAACCTGAGCAGATCTTTTGTTTTTATCTATGATTTGTAAATTACTATCTGGGGTTAACTTATAAACCAAGGTTTTTACCAAAATACGATTGTTTCTCAATTTAACTATGTAGGGATTGGCCTTTGGTGTAAGGGCGATTGTTGCAGTCCAAATGGTATCTTTTCCGAGCCATTTTTTTCTTGAGTCCTGATTGGAGAAGCTTATGTAGCCTTGTTTTTCAAGATCTTCATAAGTTGTGATTAGCTCTTTATCTTTAGATACCTTTAATCTTGTTTTTCCCACAACAAAACCTGTAGATTCGTATAAAGGTTTTTCCTCTAGGTAGGTTTCTATAGCCTGATATGCAGCATCTTTGTTTAATGTTTTTGAAGAGCAATTTAAAAATAGGACACTTAATAATATATAAAGGAGTAAACTCAATTTTTTCATAATAACTCTGTTTTTGTTGGTACTGCTAATTTAGAAATAGTTTTTGGTAAATCAGATTGGCGCAAAAAAAAACAACGAGTCTTTTAAAAATTAAAAAACTCGTTGCCTGATATATAAAGAATTAAGTAAAATTACTTAATCCAAAGTTCAATCTCTTTTTCTGCTACTTTTCCATTTGAATTCACTTTGATTGTAAAAGATGTCCTTCCTTGTATTAGAGCAGTTGTGATAAATAGTTTACCTTGTTCTGCATATATTGTACCTAAATCGCTAGGGAAACTTTTTATAGCTACTGTTGCTAAAGCAACAGGAGTGTCAGGATCAGAAATAATTTTTTCTAGATCTATTTCATACTCTGTTTCTGGCTTTAATATTAATTGGTTAGTTAAAATTTCAGGGGCATTATTATCTTGGAAGAATGCCATAGAAGGGAACCAATAGTATCCATTTTCTGGGTTTATATTAGCCTTTTTATCTCCGTCTTTCAAGAAGATATCTGGACGTAGAGAAATTCCTTTATTGTCTAAGATTCTAACGTAGTTATAGCTAGCATCTGTACCAAATCCTAAAAATAAATCCAAAATTAGATTATCGGTTACCGGATCTACTCTAAGTCCTGAAGCATAAAAAGATAGTGTTTTACCATTTTTATCACTTCCTAGGTCATGAATTTCTTCAAAAGTACCATTTTGTGTATCAAACTTTATTACTGTTTTTGCTTTGGTCCAGTATAAGTGATCAGTTTGCATACTACTACTTAGTGAACCTGGGTTCCAAGCAAACCATGTAGCGTTAATTGGAGCTGCTGATATATCAAAATCTTGTTTATCCTCAATATCATAAGGATTTATTTTTTGAATTGTATTACCCATTGCCGCCCAAACTTGACCATGTCTATCTAAAACAACTTGGGTGTAATTACCAGTTAACTGTTCTATAACGATATCCGTTGTAGTATCAATAACAAATAATCCTTTTCCTTGTACAACAGCAAATACTTTATTGTTCATATATACCATATTCCCAGTTTGGCCACTTAATTCAGCTATTTGGCTAGTGATATGTATATTATGTTTATCGCTAATATCTAAAATGCTAATTCCACTAGAAGTTGATAAGTATACTTTATTCTCATTTACTCCAACAAAACTACGACCATCTCCACCAATATCGGTGATCTTTTTAACAAGCTTAAAATCTTTGTCCGTTACAATTAATCTGTTTTTTTGTTTGGATACGATAAAGTAGTAGTTGTTGTATGCGCCTGCAACAGTTGATGTTACTCCTAATCTATGTATGTCTACTGTACCGTCAGATGCTTCTGTTTCTTCAGGTAAGTCAGGAAATATATGAGATAGTTCTAAGTTATATATGGTTCCAAAATTTCTATCAATTTGGTTTATTGAGCCATAATCATGCCCGAACCAATCTTCATTTATAAAATAAAATCCATCTGGCTGTATTAATGGAGTTGGTACATCATCAGGGACTAATTTAAAGTCGCCATCGATGTTAAAGTTGTCCTCGTTACTACAAGAGTTTAGACTTAAAGCAGCTCCTAAGCAAAGAAGCGGTAAAATAAATTTTGTTTTCATTGTTTTTTAGGGTTGTTATTTTTGTAGGGCTAAGGTATTAACAATAGTTGATTAAGCCAATTTTTATTAATGTGTTTTCCTCCCTAAAATTAGGTATATAATCCTACACAGCAAGGGGTTTATAGTGTCTTTTTTTGACAGCAGATAGCGTTTTTGTTACAATTATTGAGTTAAGTTTATTCATAGATATTTAGTATAAGAGTATTTATGTATTTTTAGCATCTATTCACTAAACCTATTTTAAATGAGAAAATTGTATATGTAGTCTTTTTGGGGACTATTGCTTTTTTCGGCTGTCAGAATAAAACTAGCCAACCCATTACCAATACATTAGCTTCAGAGAATATTGCTTCTTTAGAACTTAGTATAGAGCAAGCCAATAAAATTTTAGAGTTACCTTTAGGATGTATCGAATTAGAATATCCAAATAAACTAGGTCAAGTATTAGATAGTGATGCTGACTTAAAGTCGCCAAAGCAGCTGCGCCCTATTTTTTACGGTTGTTTTGATTGGCATTCCTCTGTTCATGGGTTTTGGTCCATTGTTACTTTATTACAGCAATTTCCAGAAATTGACCAAGATGGTAGTATACGTCAAAGGCTAAATGAGATCATTACTCCTGAAAATTTACAGGTAGAAATGGCTTTTTTTCAACAACCTTATAATAAGAATTTTGAGCGTACTTATGGCTGGGGGTGGTTTTTACAACTACATCAAAGTTTAGCAAAGTGGGAAGATAAGGATGCACAAAGATGGAGCGCTACCTTAAAACCACTAGCTGATTTATTTGTAGAAAAATATATAGAATATTTACCTAAAGTAAATTATCCTATTCGAACTGGTACCCATGATAATACTGCCTTTGGTCTTTCTTTAGCTTTGGAATATGCAAAACAGATGGACTTAAAAGATTTTGAGCAAGTATTATTATATACAGCAAAAAGGTTGTATAGTAAAGATGTAGACTGTAATTTGGCTTACGAGCCAAGTGGACATGATTTTTTATCTCCTTGTCTACAAGAAGCTAAGTTAATGAGTGAAGTCCTATCTTCAGAGGAGTATCCTGTATGGCTTAAACAATTTTTACCAGGTATTTTTACACCAGAATTTACCATAGAGGTTGCTAAGGTTAGCGACAGAACAGATGGGCATCTTGTTCATTTAGATGGACTTAATTTCAGTCGAGCAAATGCTTTATTTGTAATTGCAAAAAAGGTTCCAAGTATAGCTCCTAATTTGACTATTCTTGGGCAAAAGTCTTTTCAAAGTGCTTTTGGTAATATAAGTGGGGATGATTATATGGGAAGCCATTGGCTAGGCACCTTTGCTTTATATACTCTAGTAAATCAGTAATATAGTAGATGCTATCTAAAATAAAAAAAGCCTATCTCGTAAAGTTTACTTCGCTGTTATTTAGGAGTTATTTTTTAGGTATAATTTATATTTTAAATTACTAATTAAATTATACTTAGTGAAATACGATATTTATTAAATAAAAAAGGGGATGTCTTCAATTGTGAGACAGCCCCCTTTTGTGGTGAGGGAATGCTATTGCATTTTCTTTAACCAATTTTTCATTGAAACTTCATTTTCAATGATATCTTTTAGATCCTTGATATCAACACGATCTTGTTTCATTGTGTCACGGTGACGAATAGTTACAGTATTGTCTTCTATTGTTTGGTGATCCACAGTAATACAGAAAGGTGTTCCTAATGCATCTTGTCTACGGTATCTTCTGCCAACTGCATCTTTCTCATCGTAAGCAACAGTGAAATCCCATTTTAACTCATCAATTATATTACGAGCTATTTCTGGTAATCCATCTTTTTTAACAAGAGGTAAGATAGCAGCTTTAGTTGGTGCTAAAACCGATGGTAATCTTAATACCGTTCTAGTTGAACCATCCTCTAATGTTTCTTCCACTAAAGACTTAGAGAAGATAGATAAGAACATACGGTCTAAACCTACTGAAGTCTCTACTACATAAGGAACATAAGAAGTATTTGTTTCAGTGTCAAAGAACTGTAATTTCTTTCCTGAAAACTCTTCGTGTGCTTTTAAATCAAAATCTGTTCTTGAGTGAATTCCTTCTAATTCTTTGAAACCAAATGGGAAGTTAAACTCAATATCGGTTGCTGCATTAGCATAATGTGCTAATTTTTCATGATCATGGAAACGGTAGTTTTCTGCCCCCATACCTAGTGATAAATGCCATTTATAACGAGATTCTTTCCAGAATTCGTAATACTGCATCTCTGTTCCTGGTTTAACGAAATATTGCATTTCCATTTGTTCAAATTCGCGCATTCTGAAAATAAATTGTCTAGCAACAATTTCGTTACGGAAAGCCTTTCCTGTTTGAGCAATTCCAAAAGGAATCTTCATACGTCCTGTTTTTTGAACGTTTAGGAAGTTAACAAATATACCTTGTGCTGTTTCTGGACGTAAATATAAATCCATAGCAGTGTCTTGTGAAGCTCCTAATTTAGTACCAAACATTAAGTTAAACTGACGTACTTCCGTCCAGTTTTTAGAACCAGTTTCTGGATCTGCAATCTCTAGTTCTTCAATTAAAGCTTTTACATCAGCTAAGTCTCCTGAATCTAGTCCAGCAGCCATTCTTTCTAAGATTTGTTTTTTCTTAGCTAAGTACTCTACTACTCTTGGGTTAGTCTGAATAAATTGTTCTTGATCAAAAGAATCTCCAAAGCGTTTTTTAGCTTTTTCAATTTCTTTTTGTGCTTTTTGATATAATTTTTCACAGTAATCTTCAATAAGAACGTCTGCTCTATATCTTTTTTTACTGTCTTTATTATCAATTAAAGGGTCGTTAAATGCATCTACGTGTCCAGAAGCCTTCCATGTGGTAGGATGCATAAAAATTGAGGCATCAATTCCTACAATATTTTCGTGCATTTGTACCATGGATTTCCACCAGTACTCGCGAATATTTCTTTTTAACTCTACACCGTTTTGAGCGTAGTCATATACTGCGCTTAAACCATCATAAATTTCGCTTGATGGAAAAATATATCCATACTCTTTAGCGTGCGAAATTACGTTTTTAAAAATATCATCTTGTTTTGCCATAATGCAAAAATAGTAAAAGAGTTTAAGATTAAAAATGTCTTGAGCTCATTTTGTTATTTGTTAGAGTGAAGTTTTCCTGAATGGACCTTTTTTAAGCCAAAAACGTTGTATTTGCCTCTATTTTGGGTGCTTAGGAAAAATAAAGCCTACTGAAAAGGACTTCAATAGGCTTTATTTTATTTATATTTTAGATGCAAAGGATTAAATCCAGCCTTTTTCTCTAAATTCTTTTAATACAGTAGTGTATTGTGTCATTTGTTCTGGTGTTCCAAAAGTAATTCTACACCATTGCTTATAAGGTGGGAAAGGACGGCCAACAATGATACCTGCTTCTTTCATTCTTTGGTTAAATACTGCTGGATCACCTTGTATTTTATGGAAAATAAAGTTGGTATGTGAAGGTAAATATTCAATATCTAACTCATTTAAAGTAGCTAAAGTGATTTGTTTTGCTTTTGCATTACTTCCTAAGCTTTTTTCAATAAACTCTGCATCTTTTATAGAAGCTGTAGCTGCTACTGCTGAGGCTAAACTAATATTTAAGATTGTCATATATGTGATAAGCTCTTGAGTAAATTTTTCTGTTGCTATACCGTATCCTACGCGCATACCAGCCATTGCAAATAATTTAGAAAAAGTACGAAGAACAATAACATTGTCATAATCTTCTTTTACAAACTTTAAGCCGCTTTCAAAAGTTGGATCATTGATATATTCTGCATATGCTTCATCAAAAATAAAGAAGTTATTTTTTTGCTTAGCATTTTCTACCCAATCAGCCATAGTTTGACTTGAAGTAAGTGTACCTGTAGGGTTATTTGGATTACAGAAGTAAACAATAGAATAACCATTAAAGTTATCAGCATGTTTTTTCATCTGAGCAATATCCATCTTATACTCTTTGTCTAAAGGTACTCTAACTACTTTTATACCTAATCCTTTTGCATGGTCTTCTGCCAAAGCAAACGTTGGATCAGGAGTAATTAATTGAATTTTTTGCTTTTTATTTGAAGCATCTATTACTAACTTATTAATTACTGCTCGTATAAGATCCGAAGAACCTACACCTAAAGTAACTTCTGTAGATTTAACTTGGTAGTAATTTGCAATGGTTTGCTGTAATTCTTCTAAATATGGATCTGGGTAACGATTAGATAATGAAAGGGTATCTAAAATAGCCTGTTTAGCTTTTGGAGATAATCCTAACGCATTTTCGTTGTAATGTAAATATAATGGGTCGTTAGATTGTAAAGGTAAATCAGTAAAAGTTTCTAAAACTTTACTTGCTGCATAACCTTGTGTCAAGATAGAACCTGCAAATAAGGTCCCTGTTAACTTTAAGAGATCACGTCTGTTCATAATTGGTGGATTTATATTTTATTTGTAGTTGTCGCGAACTGATTATTAAAAGTATAAAAATAGACAAATGTTTTCTTATAAAATTACATTATTCGTAAGATTTAAAGATAAATGAGCTATGGATTGTGGATAACTTTTAGGATTTTATCTCCAATATGGATGGTTAAGCAAAACAGGGTGTTACTTTCTTTGTCTTTTAAAACATGATTTACAATGAGTTAATATAGTTTTGTCGCTGCTAATTAAGTAAATATATCGTGTTACGAGGGCTTATCAACGTTGTTGATAAGTATATAATAAAGTTTTTTTTATCTGTGCTAAATCTATTTATTCACTTGTAAATAGGTCAAAAAGCAGTGATAAATTGGATGTATAGTCTGTTTTGTAGATTATTATTCCTTGCTGTAGGCTTTAAAATCTCTAATAGGGGATTTAAAAAGGAGGATTTTATAGCTTGGTTTAAAGAGGTAGGATAGAAAAAAATGCGGCTATATCATAAAGGTTACGTCGCTGTCATTCAGAAGTAATTTATTTGGTATAATTTACATTTCAGATTAGATAATTAAATTATACTAAGTAAATCACGTTATTTATTAAACAAAAAAAAGGCTGTCTTCAATTGTGAGACAGCCCTTTTTTTTCTGTGTTTTTACTTTTTTTATAATGGAATATTGCCATGCTTTCTGTTTGGTATAGCAATTTCTTTATTCTCTAACATAGAGAAAGCTTTTAATAGTTTTCTTCTTGTTTCCTGTGGTAGGATAACCTCATCGATAAAACCTCTTTGGGCAGCTCGGTAAGGGTTTGCAAACTTATCAGCATATTCTGCCTCTTTTTCTGCTAATTTAGCCTCTGGGTTATCTGCTTGAGAAATTTCTTTTTTGAATATGATTTCACTAGCACCTTTAGCTCCCATAACAGCAATTTCTGCATTTGGCCAAGCAAAATTCATGTCTGCCCCAATATGCTTAGAGTTCATTACATCATACGCACCTCCGTAGGCTTTTCTAGTAATTAACGTTACTTTAGGTACGGATGCCTCACTTAAAGCATAAAGTAGTTTAGCTCCATGTACAATAATACCATTCCACTCTTGATCTGTTCCTGGTAAAAATCCCGGTACATCCACTAGTACTAATAATGGAATATTAAATGCATCACAAAAGCGTGTAAATCTTGCTGCTTTTATAGAGCTTTTTACATCCAAACAACCTGCTAAAAACATTGGATTGTTAGCAACAATACCGATACTTTTACCACCTAATCTAGCAAAACCTACTACAATGTTTTCTGCATAGTCTTTATGAATTTCAAAAAAGGAATCTTGGTCTATGATATGGTCAATTACATGTTTCATATCATATGGTTTGTTTGCATTAGTTGGCACTATATCCGCTAGTTCTTCTCTGTATTCTTGTCCAAGTTCTACAGCTAGGTCTTGTGGTTTTTCCTTATTGTTTTGAGGCAAGTAGCTTAAAAGCTTTTTAATGTCTTCTAAACAAGCAATATCATTTGGTGCAGTAGTATGTGCAACACCTGATTTAGTTGAGTGTGTACTTGCACCTCCTAGCTCCTCTGAAGTAACCTCTTCATTGGTTACTGTTTTTACTACACTAGGACCAGTTACAAACATATAACTAGAGCCTTCCACCATCATTGTAAAGTCTGTCATGGCAGGTGAATAAACTGCACCTCCAGCACATGGTCCCATAATTGCAGAAATTTGTGGAATTACTCCTGAAGATTGTACGTTGCGGTAAAAGATATCTGCGTAACCTCCTAAAGATCTTACTCCTTCTTGAATTCTTGCCCCACCGGAGTCATTTAAGCCTATCATTGGAGCGCCCATTTTCACTGCCATATCCATTACTTTACAGATTTTTTCTGCATGCGTTTCTGATAAAGCTCCTCCAAATACAGTAAAATCCTGAGCGAAAATATATACTAATCTTCCATTGATTGTACCATATCCAGTTATAACCCCGTCTCCTGGATAGATTTCTTTATCCATTCCAAAATCGGTTGTTCTATGGGTTACTAGCATTCCAATTTCTTCAAAAGAACCTTCATCCATTAGGTATTGGATTCTTTCTCTTGCTGTTAGTTTTCCTTTTTTATGCTGTGTATCTATTCTTTTTTGACCTCCTCCTAGCTTAGCTTGATCTTGAAGGTCTTTTAGTTTTTCTATTTGAGTATTCATGATAATTAATTAGGTAAGCGTAATTGATTTTGGTCTTCTAAATATTGCTTTAATGCAATATAGGCTGCAATCTCTTGTTCTTCTTTGTATTGCATTTTGATTAATTCCGGACTGTAGTAGTTTTTAACGAAATTAGTATCAAATTTTCCACTCAAAAAGCTTGGGTGTTGCATAACAAATTTTCCAAAAGGTAAAGTGGTAGAAATACCTTTCACTTTGTATGCATCTATTGCCTGAAGCATCAATTGTATAGCTTCCTGCCTTGTCTTTCCGTAAGTAATTAATTTTGCAAGCATTGGATCATAATAGATAGGAACTTCCATATTTTGTTCAATTCCATTATCTACTCTAATTCCCTCTCCTTTAGGTAAAATATATTGGTGTAAGAAACCAACACTTGGTAAAAAGTCATTTAATGGATCCTCTGCATAGATTCTTAGTTCTATGGCATGGCCTTTAATATGTAGGTCTTCTTGCTTAAATGGCAATGCTTCTCCTCTTGCAATCTTTATTTGAATTTCTACAAGGTCTAATCCTGTTATTAATTCTGTAATAGGATGCTCTACTTGAAGACGTGTATTCATTTCTAAGAAATAGAAATTTAAATTTTCATCTAATAGAAATTCTACTGTTCCGGCACCTACATAATTACAAGATGCGGCAACCTTTACTGCTGCTTCTCCCATAGCTTGTCTTAGCTCATCGCTCAATACACAAGAAGGAGCTTCTTCTACTACTTTTTGGTGTCTTCTTTGAATACTACATTCTCTTTCGAATAAATGCACAATATTACCATGAGTATCTGCAAGAATTTGAATTTCAATATGTCGTGGTGAACCTATATATTTTTCAATAAATACCGATCCATCACCAAAGGCATTAGTAGCCTCAGAAATGGCTCGTTGCATTTGTCCTTCTAGTTCTTCTAAATTTTCAACGACTCTCATCCCTTTACCACCTCCACCAGCGGAAGCTTTAATTAATATAGGGAAGCCAATTTCTTGTGCTATTTTTTTTGCGTGCTCAACATCCTCAATGGCTTGATCTAGCCCAGGGATCATAGGGATATCATATTTCTTAACGGTTTCTTTGGCAGCAAGTTTACTTCCCATAATATCAATAGCGAAAGAATCTGGCCCAATAAAAGTGATACCATTTTGCTTACATGCTAAGGCAAATTGTGAGTTCTCACTTAAGAAACCATAGCCAGGATGTATAGCGTCTACTTCTAATTCCTTTGCTATTTGTATGATTTTATCTCCTAATAAATAAGATTCACTTGATGGGGCAGGACCTATGCATATAGCTTGGTCTGCAAGTTTCACATGTGGAGCTAAGCGGTCCGCCTCTGAGAATACGGCTACCGTTTCAATACCCATTTTTTTGGCTGTTGAAATAACACGAACAGCAATTTCACCACGATTGGCAACTAGTATTTTTTTCATTTTTAGTTATTCAAATTCAATTAATATTAACCCTTTTTCTACCGATTCTCCTTTTTTTACATGGATGCTCTTAATGACTCCATCTCTAGGGGAAGTGAGGTTGTTTTCCATCTTCATGGCTTCTAGAATTAGAAGGTTATCTCCTTGGTTTACTAGTTGGCCTACTTCTACATTGACTTCTAGAATTAGTCCAGGCATTGGAGATTTAATAGAATTGACTTGTTTGGCTAGATTTAATGAAAAACCTAATTGGTGAATTAGCTCATCGAGTTGGGTTTGAATATTTATGTTATAAACATTATTATTAACAACAACTTGATAGTTTTTATTGTTGAAATCCTTGGAAATAATTCTTGCTTGGTATGTTCTATTATCTTTGATAACATGAACATCCCCAGTTGGTGTTTTTGCAGTATTTATACAAGAATCTTCTAAATCCTTACTTAGAAATACAGCATCATCATTTACTTTGAGTTGATACTTTTTAATCATTTTATTTTTATAGTTTTTTGGTATCCGTAAATATAAATAATTGATTGCTATTTACATAGTATGTTGATGTTTTTTCAGTTAAAAGCATTTATTTGGTTAAAAATTATAGTAATCACATAAAGATTTATAATTATATGTTAAAAATATAAAAAAATACTTTTGTGTTATATTCTAATTATGCTAGTATAAAGGGGTAAAAGTCCTTGGAGTAGGTGTTTTTTTAATAGCTATACAATTTACAGGAGTAACTATTGTATTAAGCTATAGCTAATACCGGTGAAAGCTTGCTTGTTAAGTGCAAAAGGAATTAGGCTGTAGTAAAGCCTAGAAAAGATGGAGAAATTGGATTTTTTTTTAGGAAAAAAAAGGTAGCCTTTTTAAAAGCTACCTTTGTGTTCTTATTGTTCACTAGAATCATCTAGAGGATTCCATCCTCTAGCTTTTAGTGGTATTTTTGTATTTGCTCTTGTAATTAAGTGAATACCTTCACTAGGAGCTACCATATGGCCGATAATACTTAGATTAGGGTTACCTTTTACTTTTTCAAAATCTTTCATAGGTATGGTAAATAATAACTCATAGTCTTCTCCACCATTTATAGCGAGTGTAGTAGAATCAATATTAAATTCTTCACATGTAGCAATAAATTGTGGGTCTAGTGGTAATTTGTCTTCATATAAATTACACCCAAGATCAGATGCTTTACAAAGGTGGATTATTTCTGAAGAAAGTCCATCGCTTATGTCAATCATAGATGTTGGTTTAACATCTAGGTCTTTAAGTAATTGTTTAATATCTACACGAGCCTCCGGCTTAAGTTGTCTTTCAATGATATAATCATATGTTTCTAAGTCAGGTTGGCTATTAGGATTAACTAAAAACACTTGTTTTTCTCTTTCTAACACTTGTAATCCCATATATGCAGAACCTATATCTCCTGTAACAACTAGAAGATCAGTTTCACTTGCTGTACTTCTATACACAATATCCTCTTCGTTAGCCTGACCAATAGCTGTAACACTTATAATTAAACCTTTTTGTGAAGAAGTAGTATCTCCTCCAATTAAGTCAACTTTATAGTGTTTACAAGCAAGAGCTATACCTTGGTAAAGTTCTTCTAAGGCTTCTAAAGGGAAGCGATTAGAAACTGCTATAGACACCGTTATCTGTGTAGGTGTGGCATTCATAGCACAGATATCCGATAAGTTAACAACAACAGCCTTATAACCTAGGTGCTTTAAAGGCACATAAGCTAAATCAAAGTGAACTCCCTCAATTAATAGATCCGTTGATACTAATGTTTTTTGTTCCGAAAAATCTAACACAGCTGCATCATCTCCAATTCCTCTAATGGAAGTAGGTTGTTCTAAAGTAAAGTTATTAGTTAAATGTTCAATTAGTCCAAACTCTCCAAGTTGGTCTAATGTAGTTCTTGCTTGATTTTTATTCTCTATCATTATATATATATGAATCTCTAATTTACAAAAATAAAACAAAATGCGATAACAATATTGTATCGCATTTTATAAGTGTTTTATTGTAATAAATCGTTTAAACTTTTAATTTCCATAATAGTTGTCATATACTGCTCGGTAAGTGGTTGACTTTCTTCTTTGTCGTATTCTACCACAATCTGCATTAACATGCCGTATAATTCCAATTCTTCTTTTAGATTTTGAGCATAATAGTATAGTTCTTCTACTGGAAGGGATTTATAGTAATTAATCTTTCCTTGCATCATATCAATGGTCTGCTTAACTAACTCTCTGGCTTTCTCTGGTTGGTTAACCTGATAGTAACCTTCTACAAAAGATTGAGTGAAGCGGTGCTCATCAAAATATTTTAATGGCATATTCTCCATTGCTATATCAATAATATGATTGGCTTTCTCTAATTTGCCCTCTTGGATTAATTGTTCCATTAATCGGGCTAAGTTAATTCTATAGTAATTAGAGTTTTTTCTTGTTTGCGGGTCATGGTATATAGCATCAGAGCCCATATTCCCCCAATCCCACTTTGACACGACATTATACATTCTATCACTGTCAATACTTCCCATATCAATTGGATGCGAAGAAGGGTTAGGTGATTTTATAGGAACTAATTGATAAGTTAAACCGTTAAGTTGTAGATAATCTTTCATCCATAGATAATCATCGTCATTATAACTACCACCTGAGAAATAAACAGGACGTTCCCAATTGTTATTTGCAATGATATCTAGCATCATTAAGCGGTGTTTATATAAACCAGAATCGTTTATCACAACATTTATACTGTCTACAACTTGATCCATCAAATAAGGAGAAACGATATTGTTTTTAGCAATGATATCCTTGTCAACTGGTATGGTTATTTTATTAGTTGGAGCTATATAAGAAGTAGTACCTGCTTGGGTTTTTGTTTTTAATCTTTTGTCTTCAGAACGGATAAAGTCTAAAAATAAGTTCACATTTAAACTTTTGTCTGTAATAGGTTGAATAACTATATAATCTCTTTTGTTACCAACATATTGATCATGAGTGAATTTTATTGGAAGAGGCTCAGACTCATACGTTTTAGCTTTCATTTGATCGATATACCAATCTAGTGGAAGTAAGCTTGTACAAACTACACGTACGTCTGTTCTATATCCTTCAATCTCTTGTAGATACCACAATGGGAAAGTGTCATTATCACCAATGGTAAATAAAATAGCATTAGGTTCACAAGAATCTAGATAAGCTTTAGCATTGGCTAAGGCAGTATATCTGTTAGATCTATCGTGATCGTCCCAGTTTTGTTGAGCCATTAAAATAGGTGCAGCTAAAAGACAAGTTGTCAATACTAACGGAGCCGATATTTTTGGGCTTAAAAATTTAGAAAGCCCTTCATAAATAGCATACACACCAAATCCAAGCCAAATTGCAAATACAAAAAATGCTGGTACAACGGCATAATCTCTTTCTCTTGGCTCAAATGGACGTTCATTTAAGAAGATCTTTAGAGCTAAACTTGTAAATAGAAATAAAACTAATAGAACCCAAAAAGTTCTTTTGTCCTTTCTGAAATGGAAAATAAATCCAATTAATCCTAAAATGAATGGTAAGAAATAATAGGTATTTCTACCTTTATTATCTAAAACAGTTTGAGGAAGGTTGCTTTGTGAGCCTAATCTTATCTCATCTAAAAAGGTAATACCACTTAGCCAGTTTCCATGGGCTAAGTCTCCTTGACCTTGGATGTCGTCTTGCCTACCAACGAAGTTCCACATCAAATAGCGCCAAAACATATAACCGAATTGGTAATCTACCATAAAAGACATATTGTCCATGAAAGTAGGTACACCAATGTCAAGGTACTGACTGTATTCACTTTGAAATACTTGATCTAATTCCTCGATACCAATTTGATTGGAGGCCATTTGTTCTTTGATATCCCTAACTAGTTGTTCTAATTCTGGGGTACCTGCATATTCCGCCTTTACTTTAAAATCTAAAGGACGTGTATATCTCATATAATTTAAACGATGGCTAGCATCTGTACTCCATAAACGAGGTAGAAAACCTTTGTGTTCTTTATTGAAGTTATAACCTGCATTTTTCCATTCATTTACAATTACATATTTCCCAGTATCATAATCCCTTTCATAGTTTGGTTTTTCATCCTTAAAGGGATCATTTCTATCTAGACCAACGTATGCTTTGGTAAAATAAGAGTCATAATAAATACTTTCACTTCCGTATTGCTCTCTTTGGTAATATGCCAGTAATTCTGCAGCATCAGATGGAGTGTTTTCATTAATTACAACATTGGCATTAGCTCTAATTGGCAGCATAATCCAAGATGTTAATCCTACACAAACAAATAATAATGCTAGAATTGCAGTGTTTAGTCTTATATAGTTCTTTTTAGTAGTGTATTTTAAACCAAATACAAAGAAAGCTATGATTAGTAAAAAGGCGAAGATAGTTCCACTATTAAATGGCATTCCCATACTATTTACCATGAAAATCTCCATTTTACCAAATAAAGCTAAGGTATAAGGGAATAAGAAGGCAAATAGGAAGAATAATATTACTACAGCTGTTATATTGGCTATAATGAAGTTTTTGATTGTAATTTTAGAATGAGTTCTAAAGTAATATAACAATACGATAGATGGAATTGCTAATAAGCCCATTAAGTGAATACCAAAAGAACACCCTGCTACAAGAGCAATAAGTAGTACCCATTTGTCTCCTCTAGGATTATCTATATCATCTACCCATCTAAGACCTAAATATAAAAGTAGGGATATTAAAAACATTGCAGAAGCATATACTTCAGACTCTACAGCGTTGAACCAAAAGCTATCTGAAAAAGTAAATGCTAAAGCACCAATAGTAGAGCTCCCTAAAACAACAATCGCGTTAGAATTTGTAATAGTTGAGGTTTTTTCCATTATCTTTTTTAAGATATTAGAAGAAATCCAAAACATAAATAAAATGGTAAATGCGCTTGAAACTACAGCAACCATATTCACCATCAATGCAACTTTTTCAGGTGAAGAAGCAAACATAGCGAAAAATGCTCCTAGCATTTGGTAAAAAGGTGCCCCTGGAGGGTGGCCTACTTGTAATTTTGCTGAAGTAGCTATATATTCTCCTGGATCCCAAAAACTAACTGTAGGCTCTACTGTAAGACTGTAGGTTACTAGAGCAATTAGAAAGCAAAGCCATCCACCGATTATATTCCACTTTTTGTAATTGAATGTCAACATATTTGTTACTGCTTGATATTTAAAAATATTGTACTTACAAAGAAAAGATTTTTTTTGAGTGAAACGATAAAAATAAAAATAATTAATTTTTTTTAGTAAAAAGTTTGCAGGTTTGAAAAATAGGTGTACTTTTGCACCGCAATACAGAAGTAATCACGCTTTGATTTGCAAGGTTAATGGCCTATGGTGTAATGGTAACACATCTGATTTTGGTTCAGTCGTTCTAGGTTCGAGTCCTAGTAGGCCAACAAAAAATCCCTCTGATTTTCAGGGGGATTTTTTTTTATACCTTACTCAAGTCCTTTGTTTTGGCCTTAAAACATAAATAAATGTTAAAATTTTAAATATTCTGTTTGATAATGAATCAGTTATGTTTTGGCTTTAAAAAAGGATGTAAATAGTTTTGGTATTTTGTATAAATGTGCTAGATTTGCAATCGCAATACAGAAGTAATCACGCTTTGATTTGCAAGGTTAATGGCCTATGGTGTAATGGTAACACATCTGATTTTGGTTCAGTCGTTCTAGGTTCGAGTCCTAGTAGGCCAACAAAAAATCCCTCTGATTTTCAGGGGGATTTTTTTTGTATATGATTAAGGTGATTTTCAAATATAATCCAAATTGTCTTTTTTTGGATCAAGTGCAAAAGTTGGGGACTACGCAAAAAGTTGCGTTAATCTAAATAAGAAAAAAGCTTTATCTCTAACACCTCTATACATCGTTCTGAAGTGTTTTATTTTAGCATTGAAGGATTCCGCAG
>NZ_JBTXLS010000027.1:0-39209 GCF_054871665.1 Myroides sp. LJL115
CCCAGGTAAGAACAGTAACTTTCCCCTCATATACCTGCTATATTTACCCTAAATATCTCCGTACAACTTTGGACTTTAGTTTGTTATGCAACCTTATCCGATATTATTGGGCCTGATATAGTTTCTGTTCGTCAGGTCAAGGGTTTGCCTAGCGCTTCCTTCAGATTCCACCTCACGATGGACACCCTTGCATTTGGCTAACACTTCCCGTTGTAAAGGCGTGTTCGGGACTTGCACCCTAGAGTTACTGTCCATGCTGGGCACACATAAAAAATGCAGAAGTAAATAAGCTTACTTCTGCATTTTATTATGTGTATAAAACTAGTTTAATACTACATTACGAACATTGGTTTTTCAGCCATCATTTCGTTGATTTGCTCTTTTACTTGAGCTATAACTTCTTCATTGTCTTTGTTCATAAGTACTTTATCGATTAACTCAACAATTACTTCCATATCTTCTTCTTTAAGACCTCTTGTTGTAATAGCTGGAGTTCCGATACGGATTCCAGAAGTAACAAATGGAGACTTATCATCAAAAGGAACCATGTTTTTATTCACTGTAATTTCAGCAAGTCCTAAAGCTTCTTCTGCTTGTTTACCAGAAATACCTTTGTTTCTTAAGTCAATCAACATCATGTGGTTATCAGTACCTCCCGAGATGATGTCATATCCTCTTTTTACAAAAGCTTCAGCCATTGCTTTAGCGTTCTTTTGAACTTGTAAAGTATAATGGAAGAACTCATCTGTTAACGCCTCTCCAAAAGCTACTGCTTTAGCAGCGATAATATGCATTAAAGGCCCACCTTGGTTTCCAGGGAAAACAGAGCTATCTAATAAAGAAGACATCATTCTTGTTTCTCCTTTAGGAGTTTTAATTCCAAATGGATTAGGGAAATCTTTCCCCATCATAATCATTCCTCCACGTGGTCCTCTTAAAGTTTTATGTGTAGTTGTAGTAATGATATGACAGTGAGGAACTGGGTCATTTAATAAACCTTTTGCAATAAGCCCTGCAGGGTGAGAAATATCTGCCATTAATAATGCACCAACGCTATCAGCAATCTCTCTAAAACGTTTAAAATCGATATCCCTAGAGAAAGCAGAAGCACCAGCAATAATCATTTTTGGTTGCTCTTTAGTAGCAATTTCTTGGATTTTATCGTAGTTTAATAGTCCTGTTTCTTTTTCTACTCCGTAGAATACTGGATTGTAAAGTTTTCCTGAGAAGTTTACTGGTGAACCGTGTGTTAAGTGTCCTCCATGAGATAAATCAAAACCTAAAATTTTATCACCTGGTTTTAAGCATGTAGCATAAACAGCTGTATTAGCCTGTGAACCTGAGTGAGGTTGAACGTTTACGTACTCTGCTCCGAATAAAGCTTTTGCACGATCAATAGCGATTTGCTCTACAACGTCTACTACTTCACATCCTCCGTAATATCTTTTATTTGGATACCCTTCAGCATATTTATTAGTTAAACAAGAACCCGCAGCTTCCATTGTCTCATCACTAACAAAGTTTTCCGATGCGATTAATTCAATACCATGAATTTGTCTATCCTGCTCATCAAGAATAAGTTCAAAAATTTCTGTGTCTTTTCTCATTATTTAATGTGTTTTTCTTTTAATTAAAACCAAATGTACAAAAAACGTTTGTTATATTCCTGCTTAATTATATATTTGGTAGTATTAACACACTAAATAAAAAAATTATGATAATTAGCGCAAATGATCCTACTAGGAAATCTTGGTTGAATTACGCGAAAGACTGTGATTTTTCAATTCAAAATATTCCATTTGGGGTTTTTATCACAAAAGATGACGTAATAACTATAGGTACTCGTATAGGAAATTATGCCATAGATTTAAGTGCCTTACAGATGTTAGGTTACTTTAAGGGCATTGATTTAACAGATGATGTATTTTTACAAGACACTTTGAACGATTTTATTTCTAGTGGAAAAAAAACTTGGAGAGCAGTACGCAATGCGGTTGCAGATATCTTTGACATTAACAATCCTACCTTACAAAATAATACAAAACACAGAGAAGCCATTGTTTTTAACATAGATGAAGTAGAAATGCAATTACCTGTGTTTATTGGAGATTATACGGACTTTTATTCCAGTAAAGAACACGCCACTAACGTAGGTAAAATGTTTAGAGACCCTGATAATGCCCTACTACCCAATTGGCTGCACATTCCTGTGGGATATCATGGTAGAAGTTCAAGTGTTATTCCAAGTGGAGTAAATATCAAACGCCCAATAGGACAGACATTACCCAAAGATGCAAAAACCCCAGTTTTCGGACCTTCAATGCGAATTGACTTTGAATTAGAAACTGCCTTTATTACTGCAGATGCCAATCATTTTGGAGAACGCATTACTGTGGATAATGCTCAAGATCATATTTTCGGTATGGTTTTACTAAACGATTGGAGTGCTAGAGATATTCAAACATGGGAATATGTACCTTTAGGTCCATTCTTATCAAAAAACTTTGCTACGGCAATTTCTCCTTGGGTAGTTACTTTAGATGCATTAGAACCCTTTAGAGTGGCTAGTCCAAAACAAGAGCCTACTCCATTGGAATACTTACAACAAAGTACAGATAATGCCTTCGACATTCACCTAGAAGTTTACCTCACTCCAAAGGACAAAGAAGATAACCTAATTGCACAAAGTAATTTCAAATATTTATACTGGACCATGAACCAGCAATTAGCCCATCATACCATTAATGGTTGTCCAATAAACTCTGGAGATTTAATGGGATCGGGAACCATTTCAGGGAGTGAACCATCTAGTTATGGCTCGCTATTAGAATTAACTTGGGCTGGAACTAAGCCTTTAGAGTTAAAAGGTGGAATCACAAGAACCTTTATTCAAGATTATGACACCATCACTTTTAAAGGATATTGTCAAAACGATCATGTCAGAGTTGGCTTCGGCCAAGTAAGCAATATGCTTCTACCTTGTGATCCGTTTAAAAAATAAGATTAATACGCTTATATAAAAAAAGCCCCAAACTGTAAAATATACATTTTGGGGCTTATTTTTATTCCGATATCATTAAGATTCTCAAAAAACAAACATACTAATTTAAAAACTTTTCATTTCATCTGAGACGTTTTTACAATTGTATCGGTTTGCCTAGCGGAACTCGCATCTATTATTGTCTTAGTTTGCAAAAGTAGAGAATCAATACTTACTTGTTTGTCAAACATAGGAGTTAAAATATGCTGCTCTAACTCAACAGGAGGTTGTTTACAACTCAATGTGATAATACCTAATCCCAAAGATAAAAAAACATTTTTCAACCTAATTTTCATGATAGATAATCTTTTTAATAGCGTAGTAAAAATAACTTATTAAAGCATAAAAACAAAAAAAAATACATTTAAATTACTATTAATATATCTATCATTATTCTGGTAAATATATAAGAGTAATATATATTGTTTAAATCAAAATCATAAAAACAAAAACATCTTTAAAGAAAACCTAACCATTTCATTAGTTTTCTGCTTAAATATATACCTTATAACTGATAGAGTTAATTTAAAAAACATCTGCTACTGTTATTTAAAGTCCATTTGTTGCTATTGCCCTTGCCAAAATCTTTATTTGAAAAACCTGTAGCCAAAACTGCCTCCATAACTTTGCTATATCCAAAGTAGCTAGAATCTCTTAATTTGGGTAAAACCCCATACTATAAAGCCCTGTCTTAACTTTGGCTAGATATTATCTATAAACTTACCATAAAGTTTTTTCCTTAATAAAGCTAGATATTAAAAATTCTGTGGATTTTGATGTGTCCTAACTACTTTTCTATTCTAAGAGGTAGTAGTATACTTAACAGTACTACATACTAGACTATTTCTAATTAGCTACTTAATATAATATATTGAAGTGTAACTTAAGTTACAGTAAGTACTCTTTTATCCAACTACATTTGTCTTAACACAAAAGGAGAAAGTCTATATAAAGACAATCTTATCTAAAAAATTAAAAAGATAGGATGTTGTGCTAGAAACACTAGCCTTCGTTAATTGCCAACACCTGTTAGGTTTAAAATATAGTTTTTCCAATAATGGACTTACTAGTTTAAACTTTAAAAAAAGAGACTAATTTCAGTCTCTTTTTTTTATAGCATGTAAAGGATGCTTGTTTTTTTTGTAATTTAGGGTAAATACAACCTTTTAAAGCAAAAAACAATGAAAAAATTACTTTTATGCGCTACTCTACTAAGTGCAATACCCAGTTTTTCCCATTTACCAATGCTAGATGCTAAAGTCTTTACCTTAATGCAAACAAAGAAAGGTAAAGTACTCAAAGCCCACTATAGCAATAAGGATTTAACCTCAGCCCAAAGCCAAGTAGAATTAGATCTTTTACTAAAGGAATTAATTACCTATGTACTAGAACAAAAAGACCAAGAAGATTTTCAAAGTGTATTCTTTTCTCTACAGGTCAATCCCCAAGAAAAGGAATTTATAATAAAGAATATAGAGTTTTACAATGACAACTCTTTCGCTGTTGGATTAACCAAGATTTTCGAGAGTAGTTCCAATGCTAAAAATCAAATAGATTGTGATGGAATAAGTATTTCTGCAAACCAAAGTGATATACAAGAAGATTTATCTAAATCTACCCTGCTTGCAAATGAAATCTTGGAGATTTTACACTCCGATGACTTTAAGACAAATAAGCGAATTGTCTCTAGTATAGATATAACTTACCAAAACATACAGTAATTGGACATTTACCCAATTACTGTATGTTTTTTCTAGATCCTAAGTAAAAGCTTTTCTATTTGCCCAGGATCTATGCCTTCATGGGAGTTACTATATACTACTTCTCCTTTATAGATAATTAAAATCTGAGGAGATTCGTGTTCTATACTAAACACTTGAGCTATGGCTTGAGATTCTTCTCTATTAGCCACTACATCTACCATATAACAATTGGTATCGGTAGGATTTGTAAATACGCGTTCAAAATTTTTTAAAGCAAATTTACTGATATAGCAACGAGGTGAATTTTTAAAGATTATAACTGCTTTTTGCTCTGAAAACGAAATAAGTTCATCGATTTGCTGCTTGTGTTTTATAAAAATCCAATTCATATGACAATTTTTAAATAAAATTCATTAATAAAAAGCTAAAATAAGTCATTATGTCTTATTAAGCTAAATAATTAACATAAAAAATAGACAAAATGTCTTATATTTAACTATGGAATATTATTTGTACAACTATTATTAACCAAAAAAAACAAGAAAATGAATTTAAATAATTTTACCATAAAATCACAAGAGGCCTTACAACGTGCCCAAGTGATTGTCCAAGGACTAGGACAACAACAAATTGAGAATGAACACATTTTCAAAGCAATAATGGAAGTAGATGAGAATGTTACTCCATTTATATTAAAGAAATTAAACATTAATATAGAAACCTTTAAAAGCGTTTTAGAGGCGACTATACAAAGTTTTCCAAAAGTTTCAGGAGGACAAATTACTCTTTCTAGAGAAGCTACAAATACAATGAATCAAGCTCAAGCTATTGCCCTTGAGATGAAAGATGAATTTGTATCTATTGAGCACCTTATTTTAGCTATTTTCCAATCCAAATGTAAAGTAGCTCAAATTCTAAAAGATCAAGGAGTTAGTCTTAGCAATTTACAAGCAGCTATCCAAGAAATTAGAAATGGAGAAAGAGTTACCTCTGCCTCTGCAGAAGACACTTATAATTCATTAAACAAATATGCTAATAACTTAACTAAACTAGCCAATGAAGGAAAGTTAGATCCAGTTATTGGTAGAGATGAAGAAATCAGACGAGTACTTCAGATTTTAAGTAGAAGAACAAAAAACAACCCAATGTTAATTGGAGAACCAGGAGTTGGTAAAACAGCTATTGCAGAGGGATTAGCACATCGTATTGTGCAACATGACGTTCCAGAAAACTTAAAAGACAAACAGATTTTTGCCTTAGACATGGGAGCATTAATTGCTGGAGCTAAATATAAAGGTGAGTTTGAGGAAAGATTAAAGTCAGTAGTAAAAGAAGTTACCTCAGCAGAGGGGAATATTATTCTTTTTATTGATGAGATACATACTCTAGTAGGTGCTGGTGGTGGAGATGGGGCAATGGATGCTGCCAATATCTTAAAGCCTGCTTTAGCTAGAGGAGAACTTCGCTCTATTGGAGCTACAACTTTAGATGAATACCAAAAATATTTTGAAAAAGATAAAGCCCTAGAAAGACGTTTCCAAAAGGTAATTGTAGATGAACCAGATACAGAGAGTGCTATTTCTATTTTAAGAGGTATTAAAGAGAAGTATGAAGCCCATCATAAAGTAAGAATTAAAGATGAGGCGATTCTTGCTGCCGTAAACTTATCAGAAAGATATATTACCAATCGTTATTTACCAGACAAAGCCATTGACTTAATGGATGAGGCTGCAGCTAAATTGCGTATGGAAATCAACTCTAAGCCTGAAGAACTGGATGTTTTAGACAGAAAGGTAATGCAGTTGGAAATTGAAATAGAAGCCATTAAGCGCGAAGACGATGAAGATAAGTTAAAATCTCTTGGCTTAGAACTTGCTAATTTAAAAGAAGAAAGAAACGATCTTTTTACCAAATGGCAAAGTGAAAAAGAGGTAGTAGACCGTGTTCAAAACATTAAACAAGAAATTGAGCAGTATAAAGCCGAGGCAGAAAAAGCCGAAAGAGAGGGAGATTATGGTAAAGTAGCTGAGCTGCGTTACGGTAAAATCAAAGATTCTCAAGAAGCACTAGTAGAAGCCCAAGAAGCTTTAGACCATAGTAATAATGGTACCTCTTTAATTAAAGAAGAAGTAACTAGTGAGGATATCGCTGAAGTTGTAGCAAAATGGACAGGAGTTCCTGTAACTAAAATGCTTCAAGGAGAAAGAGAAAAACTACTTCATTTAGAAGATGAATTACACAAAAAGGTAGTTGGTCAAAACGAGGCAATTCAAGCCATAAGTGATGCGGTACGAAGAAGTAGAGCTGGTTTACAAGATCCTAAAAAACCTATTGGTTCCTTCTTATTTTTAGGAACTACAGGTGTGGGGAAAACTGAATTAGCCAAAGCCCTAGCCACTTACTTATTTGATGATGAAAACGCAATGACTCGTATTGATATGAGTGAATATAGCGAGCGTCATAGCGTAAGTAGATTAGTTGGAGCGCCTCCGGGATACGTAGGTTATGATGAAGGTGGACAATTGACAGAATCAGTAAGAAGAAAACCATATTCTGTGGTTCTATTAGATGAAATCGAAAAGGCTCACCCAGATACCTTCAATATTCTGTTACAAGTGCTAGATGAAGGACGTTTAACAGATAATAAAGGAAGATTAGCTGATTTTAAAAACACCATTATTATTATGACATCCAATATTGGTAGTCATATTATCCAAGAAAAGTTCGAAGACACTCTAGATCTTGAAACAGCTGCTGAAGAAGCTAAAATTGAAGTTCTTAATGTCTTAAAACAAAGCGTAAGACCAGAGTTCTTAAACCGTATTGATGAGGTAGTAATGTTTACTCCTTTAAATAAAGACAACATTTTACAAATAGTTGATTTACAACTAAGAGGTGTAATAAATATGCTTAAGTCACAAAACATCATTATGGAAGCAACCATTGAGGCTAAAGAGTTCTTAGCCGATAAGGGTTATGAGCCTGAATTTGGAGCTAGACCAGTTAAAAGGGTAGTTCAAAAAGAAGTACTTAATAAATTATCTAAAGAGATTTTAGCTGGGAATGTAAAATCCGACAGTATCATCTTACTAGATGCCTTTAACAATGAGTTAGTTTTTAGAAATCATAGTGAATAAAAAGCAAATGGGATTAGAACTACTCTAATCCCATTTTACTACTGTCTACTTTTTAGCTTTATTATTTTAGATACCTACCTCTAAGTGACAGTATATAATATTAACATCTAATTTAAGATAATTTTTAGAAGTCAAAAAAAACATCTATCTTAGATTGAAATAAAAACATCTATTATGAATCACGTCATATTATACTCAGGTAGTGAAATTATGGTTTTAGCAGTAAAAGAAATTTTAGAGCAAAACAATATACCTTATATCATTCGCAACGATATTGAATCTTCTATTACAGCTGGTTTTGTCTCGGCAGATAATGCTGTTAATGTTCTAGTAGAGCAAAAGGATGCTCAGCGTGCTGAACAACTTTTAATAGATAATAAAATCAGAGAATAGTATTTAGAAGTTCCTGTAAAAAAAAAGCATCGCTTTGTTAGTTAAACAGAGCGATGCTTTTTTTTAATCCAATTGTTTATCGATAATCTTCTGGAAATAATCTTGAATAAATGCTTTGGTATTTAATTCCAGTTCTTGCATTTGAGGATTTTTCTGTCCTATTAAATTATTTTCTAAAGCTTTGTCATCAATGTGGTAAAAACCAGTTACTTCTTTACCATTAAAACGACATATGTAATCTCCTTGCTGAAAAGTATACTCATTAAAACTATAATTAATAGTAAATGGTTCTACAATGGTATCATTAATAAGGCTTCTCCCCCAACTTCTAAATGGCTCTTGGTACCCTATTAAATCCAATACAGTAGGATAGATATCTATTTGCTGAGCTAGGCGTTTGTCTACACCCTTTAAATCTTGACTTGGGCTATAGATTAAGATAGGTACAGCAGTTCTATTTACAGGCTTTAAATACTCTGGATAATCCACCTGATTGGTATGATCGGCTGTTATAATGAAAAGAGTATTTTTAAACCAAGGCTCATTTTGATTCTTTCTAAAAAATTCTTGAAGTGCAAAATCCGTATACCCAATAGTTTGGTGAATCTGCTGATTTCCTTTATTGAATTTCCCTTGGTACTTTTGTGGTATATTAAAAGGTTCATGAGAAGAAACTGAGAATAGTGTAGCAAAGAATGGTTGCTTTTTTTCCGATAATTCATCGGCCATATATTGGAAGAAAGGTTCATCCCAAATCCCCCATGTTCCATCAAACTCACTTGGATTATTAAATTCATTTAATCCATAATAGTGATCAAAGCCTAAAATATTAGAAAACCCTAAAAAGCCCATAGATCCATTAGGTGCGCCATGGAAAAAAGAAGTATCATAGCCTTTGCTTTGTAATGTAGAAACTAGTGATTCTATCTTTTGCTTAGGAAAGGGGGAAGAAGTAAAAGCATCTTTAAAAGAAGGTATACCTGCAATAACAGATGACATTCCATGAATAGACTTATAACCATTGGCAAATGCATTTGGGTATATCAAACTATTTTGAGCCAAAGAATCTACAAAAGGAGTATAACTTATAAAATTTTCGATGTTTTGATCTTCATTAAAAGCTCCTATATATTCTCTAGAGAAACTCTCCAAAATAAATAAAACAACATTTGGAGAACTTGGTTCATTGGTAGTATATTGCTTATAAGAACTAATATGCTTTTGTAAATCCTCTTGCTTAAGGTAATCCACTTTCTTAAAGCTAGTCTTACCTATGGTACGTAATATAGCAAAGGGTGTGTTAAGGACAATGTCCGCATGCTCAGGCTTTTGTACATGCCTATTTGCATCAATTATATTCAAAGGACGAGTAGTTTTTTTCAAATCCCCTCTTACTCCTGCTACAAATCCTATCATAACTCCTACAAAAATAACAAGACTACTAATCCAATAGGATCTTTTGTATTCTACTTTAATTACACGTGTAAATCGCACTTTTTTATATAGGAAAACCCATAGTACAGACAATCCTAAAAACCACAGTAACACGTCATAATAAGCTGTGGTAAAATTCCAAAATAAAGTAACTTTATTGGTTTCGTGCTCTAAGCTATCTAAAACAGCAATAGTGGTTCTGGCATAGATAAAACGATAGTAAATAAAGTCTATAAAGTTAGTGGCATAGGCCAAAAGATTAGGAATAAAATAAATCCAAAATAAGAATTTTTGGAAACCTTTTTTGGTTTGTACAAAAAAGGGAAGAATAGAAAGTAAGATAAATAAACTATTCACATAAAAGATAGCCATTCTATCAAAGGTAATTCCATGGTAAGCTAAGGTTAAAAACTCTCCTATGGATTCTACTTGTAAAAGGTCCGCATTATACAGGTAAAATAGTACCCTTGCGACAAAATAAAAGAAAAATGCTAAAAACAGCCTGTAAAAAAACACAAGCATTTCATTTAATCGGTAACGATTTGATAACATAATGTAGATTGGTTTATTTTTTAGAAAGTACAAATTTAGTTAAAACTTTAGACTAATACATTTTTTAATGCTCTATAGTTTATATAGATTATTTTTCATATTTTGCATAAACTAATTACATAAACATGACAAATCCTACAAGACTTTTTGATATTCCGTATTTTCAATTAGAAAATTTCCCCCTGGAAGACTCTTTAGTTACAAAAGTAAATGGTATATGGAATAAAACCTCAACTCAACAATACATCAATCAAGCTAATAGCATTTCAAGAGCATTACTGAAACTTGGTGTACAAAGGGATGAGAAAATTGCTGTGATTTCTAGCAATAACCAAACCAAATGGCATATACTTGACATTGGGATATTGCAAATTGGTGCACAAAACGTACCAATCTACCCTACTATATCGGCTGAAGATTACCAATATATTCTAAATCATTCTGACTCTACCTATTGTTTTGTGTCAGATATAGAGATTTACAATAAGTTAATTTCTGTGAAAGACCAATTGCCAAATATAAAAGAGATTTATAGTTTTGACAATATACAGGGATGTAAGAATTTTGATGAATTACTAGCCTTGGGCCAGGATGAATCTAACCAAGACCAGGTAAAAAGTATTATGGATTCCATAACACCGGATCATTTGGCTACTTTAATTTACACCTCTGGTACCACAGGTAGACCTAAGGGAGTAATGCTATCGCATAACAATATTTTACAAAATGCCATTGGCAGTTATCCTAGAGTTCCCTTTACTAGAGAGGACTACTATAGAGGTTTAAGCTTTTTACCTATTTGCCACGTTTTCGAGCGAATGATTATTTATTTATACCAATATTCTGGGGTGTCTATTTACTTTGCCGAAAGCATTGATAAAATGGGAGAAAACTTACAAGAGGTACAACCTAATGTGATGACAGTTGTTCCAAGGTTACTTGAAAAAGTTTATGATAAGATTTTTACTAAAGGAAGCGCTTTACATGGCATTTCTAAAAAGATTTTCTTTTGGGCTTTAGAAGTAGGTTTTAAATATGAACCTTATGATAGAGGACTTTGGTATAATTTTCAATTGGCAATCGCTAGAAAATTAGTTTTCTCAAAATGGCAACAAGCACTAGGAGGACATATGAAAGTGATTGTATCGGGAAGTGCTGCTTTACAACAAAGATTAGCTAGGGTATTTAACGCCGCTGGTTTTGCTGTTTTAGAAGGGTATGGTTTAACGGAAACCTCACCTGTTATTGCAGTACAACAGATCTCCAATAGAGGTTTTAAATTTGGCACCACAGGTAAACCTATTGACAATGTAGAGGTAAAGATTGCACCTGATGGAGAAATCCTTTGTAAAGGCCCTAACGTAATGCTTGGTTATTACAAAGATCCAGAAAAAACCAAAGAAAGTATTATAGATGGTTATTTCCATACTGGAGATATTGGAGAAATTGATGCACAGGGCTTCTTACATATAACCGATCGTAAGAAAGAAATGTTTAAAACCTCTGGTGGAAAATATGTAGCTCCTCAGATGATAGAAAACATCATGAAACAATCTCGATTTATCGAACAAATCATGGTCATTGGAGAGGGAGAGAAAATGCCTGCAGCTTTAATTCAACCAAATTTTGAATTTGTTAGAGAATGGGCTAGACGCAAACAAATCCCCCTTGGTCCTACTAACCAAGATTTAATTAGCAATCAACAAGTCATTGATCGTATTTCTAAAGAAATTGAACAAATCAATCCTAAATTCGGTAAATGGGAACAAGTAAAATGTTTTGAATTAACACCAGATGTATGGAGTATTGACGCAGGTCAGCTTACCCCTACATTAAAATTAAAGAGAAAACCAATCATTGAGATGTATAAAGATTTGTACCAAAAAATCTATCATCCAAGCAATTAAAATAAAAATAGTTACAAATAAATAGAAAATAGTATGCACGCATACTATTTTTTTTTTATATTTGATTAAGACCATATAACCATTATGAAAGATAAAACAATAGATTATGTATTAAGAGCCACTTGGGGGGCTGTTTCTAGAATGTATAATGAGGAAGCTTCTAAATACGGCGCAAGTATGTCCTTAGCATTTGCCCTTTTGAGTATTGATAAACAGGGAACCTCCTCTACAGCTTTAGGTCCTAGCATGGGAATGGAAGCAACAAGCCTTACTAGAACATTAAAAAAAATGGAAGAGCATGGTCTTATTACAAAGTCCAAAAATCCAAATGATGGACGTGGAGTTATTATACGCCTAACTCCTTTAGGAGTACAGAAAAGAGAATTATCCAAACAAAAGGTAATGCGTTTCAATGAAATGATTCGTCAAAAAATTGAACCTGAAAAAATTAAGCATTTTTTTGAAGTTGCCGAGCTTATTAATGCCCTGATTAGCGACAAGGGTATTTTTGAATCAGAATAATTTTATTTAACTATTAATTTATTAACCAAACCAACCATAAAGTATGAAAAGAATTATTAAAAAAGTTGCTGTAATAGGATCCGGAGTTATGGGATCAGCTATTGCTTGTCACTTTGCCAATATTGGATTACAGGTATTGCTCTTAGACATTGTCGGGGATTCCCTAAGCGAAGAACAGCAAAAAAAGGGTCTTACTCTACAAGACAAAGCCTTTAGAGATAGTATTGCTCAAACTCACTTAGCTAATGCTTTACGTTCTAAACCCTCTCCTATTTACGATCAAAAGTTTGCCCAAAGAATCACTACAGGGAATATGGAAGATGATCTTGGATTAATAAAAGATTGTGATTGGATTATTGAGGTAGTTGTTGAACGACTAGATATAAAACAATCTGTTTTTGAAAAAATAGAAAAATACAGAAAACCAGGTACATTAATTACCTCTAATACCTCTGGTATTCCTATCCATTTAATGGCACAGGGCAGAAGTGAAGACTTCCAAGCTCATTTTTGTGGAACTCACTTTTTTAACCCTCCAAGGTATTTAGAGTTATTTGAAATTATCCCTGGGCCTAATACAAATAAAGAAGTAATTGAGTTTTTTGAAAACTATTCTAGTTTATATTTAGGTAAAACACCGGTATTATGTAAGGATACTCCTGGTTTTATTGGAAATAGAATTGGGGTATATTCCATGGCAATGGTAATGCAATTAGCCCAAGAACTTGGCCTTACAATTGAACAGGCCGATAGTTTAACGGGTTCTATCTTAGGTAGACCAAAAACAGGAACCTTTAAACTTGCCGATTTAGTTGGATTAGACACTGCATATAATGTAACTAAGGGGCTTAAACAAAACTGCCCTAATGATACCATGATTGCCCAGCTAAAAGACAGTAAGGTATTAGACTTTTTATTGGAAAATAAATTCTTAGGAGATAAAACTAAAAAAGGTTTCTATTATAAGACCATCAATGACAAGGGAGAAACCCTTCGATATGCTCTTGATTTAGACACCTTAGAATACCGTCCTATACAAAGAGCTAATTTAAGTGTTTTACAAGCTGCTTCTCAAGTATCTGGTACAAAAGCGAAAATCGGAGTTCTACTACAGGATCAAAGCTCTGCAGGAGAATTTATCCAAAAACACTTAGGGAGTCTTTTCTCTTATGTAAGTCAAAGGGTACCGGAAATTAGCGATAATCTTTATGCCATTGACAATGCCATACGCACAGGTTACGCTTGGGCAAATGGACCTTTCCAAACTTGGGATTTAATCGGAGTAGAAAAAGGCGCACAATTGGCTAAAAAACACGGCTACACAATTCCACCTTGGATAGAGGTAATGATTGCCAATGGCAATCAAAGCTTTTATAAGGTAGAAAATGGTAAAGCGCTTTTTTATGATCAAATTACTAAAGAGTACAAAGCTATACCAGGGCAAGAGAACTTTATTATTCTAAAAAATCTAAAACAAAATACCATTTGGTCTAATAAAGAAGCTTCTATTATTGATTTAGGTGATGGTATTATTAACCTAGAGTTCCATTCTAAAATGAACACCATTGGTGGTGGAGTTTTACAAGGATTAAATAAGGCTATTACTTTGGCCGAAGAACAGTACCAAGGATTGGTTGTTGCCAACCAAGGAAGTAACTACTCTGTGGGGGCCAACTTAATGATGATTTTCATGATGGCTGCAGAGCAAGATTGGGAAGAACTCAACTTAGCAATTAAAACCTTCCAAGATACTATGATGCGTATGCGCTATAGTGCTATACCTACTGTCGCTGCTCCTTTTGGGATGAGTTTTGGAGGTGGATGTGAATTAAGTCTTCATGCCGATAAAGTAGTAGCTTCGGCCGAGACTTATATTGGATTGGTTGAGTTTGGGGTTGGTTTAATCCCAGGAGGTGGAGGTTCCAAAGAGATGAGTCTTCGCGCTTCAGATTTATATCGCAAGAACGATGTAGAGTTAAACGTTTTACAAGAAAATTTCTTAACTATTGCAATGGCTAAAGTGGCTACCTCAGCCTATGAAGCTTATGATCTTAATTTATTACAAAAAAACAAGGACATAGTGGTAGTTAATAAAAACCTTCTTATTACTCAAGCGAAAGAAGAAGCCTTACTTATGGCCAAACGCGGGTATACTCAACCAATTAGAACAAATAACGTAAAAGTGTTAGGCCAACAAGCCCTTGGAATGTTCTTAGTGGGTACCGATAGTATGATGGCTGGTCACTATATCTCCGAACATGATAGAAAAATTGCCAATAAGTTAGCTTATGTTATGGCTGGTGGAGACTTATCTCAACCAACTTATGTAAGTGAGCAATATTTATTGGATTTAGAAAGAGAAGCTTTTCTTTCGCTTTGTGGAGAGAGAAAGACTTTGGAAAGAATCCAGCATATGCTAAAAACGGGTAAACCACTTAGAAATTAATTTAAACACTAAAATTTGTAAGACATGAATACTGCATATATAGTAAAAGGATATAGAACGGCTGTTGGTAAAGCTCCTAAAGGAGTCTTTAGCTTTAAAAGGCCTGATGAATTAGCAGCCGAGACCATTGAATACTTAATGAGTCAATTACCTGAATTTGACAAAAAGCGAATTGATGATGTAATGGTTGGAAATGCTATGCCCGAAGCCGAACAAGGACTAAACATGGGAAGATTAGTTTCTTTAATGGGACTAAAGGTCGATGATGTACCTGGAGTTACAGTAAATAGATATTGCGCCTCAGGATTGGAAACTATTGCAATGGCAGTTGCAAAAATACAATCTGGTATGGCTCAATGTATTATCGCTGGAGGCGCAGAAAGTATGAGTTTCATTCCTATGGGAGGGTATAAACCTACGCCTGATTATAAAGTTGCCAAACAAGGTCATGAGGATTACTACTGGGGAATGGGCTTAACGGCTGAGGCAGTAGCCAATGAGTTTAAAGTTTCTAGAGAAGACCAAGATAGATTTGCTTTTGAATCGCATCAAAAAGCACTCAAGGCACAAAAAGAAGGAAAGTTTGACCAGCAAATTGTACCTATTAAGATACATGAGGTCTTTGTGAATGAGAAAGGTAAAAAACAATCCAAAGATTACCAAGTTACCTTGGACCAAGGACCAAGAAAAGAAACTTCCCTAGAGGCTTTAGCCAAATTACGTCCAGTATTTGCTTTAAACGGTAGTGTTACAGCCGGTAACTCTTCTCAAATGAGCGATGGTGCTAGCTTTGTTATGGTAATGTCTGAGCAAATGGTCAAAGAACTAAATATTGAACCTATTGCTAGAATGGTAAGCTACGCAGCAAGTGGTGTAGAACCGCGTATTATGGGAATCGGGCCAGTTAAAGCCATTCCTAAGGCATTACAACAAGCGGGATTAAACCTAAAGGACATCGAGCTTATAGAATTAAACGAAGCCTTTGCAGCTCAAAGCTTAGCTGTGATAAGAGAGTTAGATATTAACCCTGAAATAGTAAATGTAAATGGTGGTGCTATTGCCCTTGGACACCCACTAGGATGTACAGGAGCTAAACTATCGGTACAACTATTTGATGAAATGAAAAGAAGAGGCAATAAATACGGCCTTGTTAGTATGTGTGTGGGTACGGGTCAAGGAGCCGCAGGTATCTACGAAATATTATAAACCAAAACCATTTAACCAAAACCAACTATTAATTAACCAAAAAACCGCAAACAAATGAATACAGATATAACAAGAGGTGGTCAGTTTTTAATTAAGCAAACCCCAAGTGAGGCTATTTTCACACCAGAACAATTTACCCAGGAGCAATTAATGATGCGAGATATGGTAAAGGAATTTATCGACAAGCAAATCTGGCCTAATAAAGCTAGATTTGAAAATAAAGATTATGCCTTTACCAAGGAATGTATGCAAAAGGCGGGAGAATTAGGCCTTTTAGGAGTGGCTGTTCCAGAAGAATTTGGTGGATTAGGCATGGGATTTGTATCCACGATGCTAGTATGTGACTACATCTCTGGAGCAACTGGATCTTTTTCTACTGCCTTTGGGGCGCATACTGGAATTGGGACTATGCCAATTACTTTGTATGGAAACCAGGCACAAAAAGAGAAATACGTTCCTAAGCTTGCCTCAGGAGAGTGGTTTGGAGCCTACTGTTTAACTGAACCAGATGCTGGTTCGGATGCAAATAGTGGGAAAACAAAAGCAGTTTTATCCGCAGATGGAAAATATTATGAAATTACCGGACAAAAGATGTGGATTTCCAATGCAGGTTTTTGCAATCTTTTTATAGTATTTGCACGTATCGAAGACGACAAGAACATTACTGGCTTTATTGTAGAGAATGATCCCAGCAATGGTATTACATTAGGAGAAGAAGAGCATAAGCTTGGTATTAGAGCCTCCTCTACCCGTCAAGTATTTTTCAATAATACAAAAGTAAGCGTAGATAATATGCTTTCAGAAAGAGGAAATGGATTCAAAATTGCAATGAATGCATTAAACGTGGGAAGAATTAAACTTGCAGCAGCATGTTTGGATTCCCAAAGACGTTTAATCAATCAAAGCATTCAATATGCCAATGAAAGAATACAGTTCAACACCCCTATTTCAAGCTTTGGTGCTATAAGAAGTAAATTAGCAGAAATGGCAACCAATGCCTATGTAGGAGAATCAGCTTGTTATAGAGCTGCAGGTGATATTCAAGCTAGAATTGAACAAAGAATTGCTCAAGGAGAGTCAGAACAACAAGCAGAATTAAAAGCAGTAGAGGAATTTGCTATTGAATGTTCTATTTTAAAAGTAGCTGTATCGGAAGATGTCCAAAACACAGCCGATGAAGGGATCCAAATCTTTGGAGGAATGGGCTTCTCAGAAGACACACCAATGGAAAGCGCTTGGAGAGATGCGAGAATTGCGCGTATATATGAAGGTACCAATGAAATCAACCGAATGTTAAGTATTGGTATGCTTATTAAAAAAGCAATGAAAGGCCATGTAGATCTTTTAGGACCTGCTATGGCTGTGGCAGATGACTTAATGAGTATCCCTAGTTTTGACACTCCTGATTATGATGAATTATTCGCCTTAGAGAAAGAAATGATTGAAAAGCTTAAAAAAGCATTTTTAATGGTTTGTGGTAGTGCAGTTCAAAAATTTGGTCCAGAATTGGAAAAACATCAAGGTCTTTTACTAAATGCCTCTGATATCATTATTGAAATTTACATGGCAGAGAGCGCTATATTACGTACAGAGAAATTAGCTAAAGAAAAAGGAGAGCAAAATGTACAAGAACAAATTGCTATGGCTAAACTATATTTATACCATGCGGTAGATATTGTTTCTTCACAGGCAAAACAAGCCATTAGTAGCTTTACCAAGGATGATGAACAACGCATCATGTTAATGGGACTTAGAAGATTCACTAAATACCCTGAATTACCTAATGTAGATGAGTTACGTGAAACAATTGCTAAAAAACTTGTGGAAAGCAATCATTACGCATTCTAGAAATAGAAACAAGAAACGTTAAAACTTTTTTAGTTTATTTACAAAGGCCACCCATTGTTTTGTTAAACATAGGTGGCCTTTTGCATTGCACCTAATCAAATTCGCATTTTATACACACCTATACTAACAAAATTTACTTAAAATTTATTTTATACTCTACATTAGTCAAAATATGTCAATCGAAAATCCAACACATTTAACGTTGTTTATTGCAATAACCTCAATAATAAACTACTTTAAAGAATTTTATATTAAATTTTAAATATTTAAATGCATATAATATGTTAATCTTGAGGAACAACTTTAAAAAACTCATAAACTTAAAATGCAAAATGTATCTTTGTATAAAATAATAAGAGATGAGAAAATTTTTAACGGCAAGTAGCATATTTTTGATGGCTTGTGCAGGTTTTGCTCAAGAACAGCAAAACGCTTTTTTTACCATTAAAGACAACCCTGTTGTTAGTGATTTTAATTTTTATTTGGATACGCGCTATGACTTAAATACAAAGTTTGGACCGCACTATGACAATACATCGGGATTTCAAGTAAATAAAACACGTATATATTTAACGACGAAAATAAAAGATAAGTTTCAGGTATTTTTACGTTATAATTTAAATGCTGCAGCGGATGCTAAAGCTTTAGAATTTGCTTTTTTAGAGTATAATATAAACGATAATTGGGCAATTTCGGCAGGACAGTTGATAACGGCTTGGGGAACCTTCGAAATTGATTACAACGGAGCAGATATTTACAACAACACCACCCTTTTAGATAATCTAGAGGTGTATTCACCTGGGGTAAATATAGCATATATGTTTAAAAATCAACGTTTTAATCTACAAGTAACTAGCGGATTTAACCAATATGCGACTCCAGAATATGTTAATAAGGCATATGCATATATGTTTTTATGGCAAGGAAGTTTCTTTCAGAACAAATTTACTACGCGCTATGGTTATGGATTAATGCAACATGATTCTTCCAAATATTACAACTGGATTACTTTAGGAAATCAATTGCGCATTGATAGATGGTTTGCCGAACTAGATTGGATCTACGGTTTTAGAAATATTAACTTTGACCCTACTTCTACTCTAACTGGCCCCTTATATGATCCTACTTATGTAAAAGAGAACGCAGTAGCACTTAGTGTAAAATACCACTTCGATAATTGGAACCCATATATAAAGGCTATTTACAACAAAAGAGATGCCTTAGATCAAGATGCAGCCTTTAGCTTACTAAGCTTGCAAGGTGCCTTTGAATACTATCCTTTTAAGAAGGATCCTTTATTTAAAGACATTAGGCTTTTTGCCGCTTATACTTATAACTTAACAACTTATAAAAAGCAAGTTGCAAACCTAGCTGATATAAACCAACATCAAGTACTTGCAGGAGTAAGATGGCTAATCCCAATTGCTAAATCTGCCGTTCAAAATAGCAACTACAAAACCGAAATAGAACCTTATTTATAAGGACAAAAGCAGTAACCTACTAAGTTACTGCTTTTTTTTTCACTTTTTCTATCTTTCCATTGTACAACTTCTTCTCAAACAAAGAGTATATTCTAACTACCTAACAATTTTGTTAAAAAAGTGAATATTATAATTTATAAACAAAATTATTTTTAAAATTATTATTATTCAATACAATTTTAAGCCCACTACTTATTAAACCACTGATTTTTTCAAAAAAAATTAGATAAAAATCAAACCATTTAAAAATAATCAGTATATTTATGTAACAAAACCCACTAAATCAGGGATTTGCTCTATTAACAACTATTAAAAGAATGGAAGTAATATGCAAAAGTATAATTATTGTGACTTAGTAGATCAAGACAATCAGGACAAGCAGTGTGTTATTATAGATCTTCAACGCCAGAGTATTCCAGGACAAGCACTAACAACACAAGGACATAAACACACATTTTATCAAATATTTTTTGTGACCTCGGGCACGGGAACTAATTTTATAGATTATAAGAATCATGAAATACAAAAAGGAGATATCTTTTTTATTGCCCCTGGCCAAATACACAAGTGGACGCTAAATAACAACACGCAGGGATTTGTGATTAATTTTAGCCAAGAATTTTTTAACTCCTTTTTAAAAGATAACAATTTTTTAGCGGAATTGGCATTTTTTAAAATAGATGGCGAACATAGCGTACTAAATGTCTCTCATAACCTATCTACCTATACCAATATATTTGAGAAAGTGTATTATGAGACTCAGCTTACAAGTGGAGGTAATAACGATTTAATTAAGGTTTACCTATTAGAGCTATTGTTATTGTGTCAAAAACAGATTAATCAGTCTAGTTCTTATGACAATAGACTATTGCAACCTAGTAATTTAGTCAAGCAATTTGAGGTATATATTGAAAAGCACTTTTACGAGTATCGATTCCCTAAGGAATACGCTCAAATGCTATATGTAACACCCAATTACTTAAATGCTGTTTGCCAAAAGGTAAAAGGTATCTCAGCAGGAGAGGTTATTCGCAATCGCATTTTACTAGAGAGTAAACGCCTTTTGGTTAATACTAACCTATCGGCAAGTGAGGTTGCCTATAAATTAAGTTTTAAGGATAACTCTTACTTTTCTCGTTTTTTTAAAAAATATGTAGGAATTTCTCCAGATGAATACAGAAGAGCATAAAACAAAAACACCCAACAACATCAAGGTTATTGGGTGTTCTTGCTATAGGAATAAATAAACAACTACTTAATCCACTGGCATTGCCATTTCGCTTTTCGATCATACCATAAAGCGCCGTTTTCCACTCTTAAACCAGAGGCAATATTATTGGTGTACAACCCACCAGTACCTAAACCTTGAGCTATAGGAATATCTAAAGTATAAGTCCATTGAGCAATAGCATTAAGCCCTATATTACTTTCTAAGGCAGAAGTAATCCAATACCCTATGTTTCTTTGTTTAGCAAGCTCTATCCACTGCATACTGCCTTTAAATCCTCCTATTAAGCTTGGTTTTAAAATGATATACTGTGGATTGATGCGATCGAGTAATGCTGCTTTTTCCTCTAGGGTAAACACCCCTATTAGCTCTTCATCTAAAGCAATAGGAATGGGAGTTTTTTCCACTAAATCCCTCATTTGCTCCCATTGTCTTGTAGCTATAGGCTGTTCAATGCTTTGAATATCGTAAACAGACAAAGCCTTTAGTTTATCAAGAGTCGTTTGATAGGTAAACCCTCCATTGGCATCTACTCTTAATTCAATCTGCTCTTTAGAGTATAAAGATCGAATATATCCAAGTAACTCTAGTTCTTTATTAAAATCAATAGCGCCAATCTTTAGTTTTACACAATTAAAGCCTTCTTGTATCTTTTGATCGATTTGCTGTTTCATAAACAAGGGATCACCCATCCAAACTAGTCCATTAATAGCGATACTGTCCTTTGCATTAGAAAAAGCGTTATCCCATAAAATAAAAGGATCATTACTTTGCAAAGATAAAAAGGCCTGTTCTAAACCAAATTGAATAGAAGGGTATTGTATTAACTCTTGCCAAAGCTGGTCCAATCCCAGGTGAATATTAGCGCAAGCCCACTTTAATTTATCCTGGTAAAAGGGGGTATCCTCCACACTTAAAGAACGCAGAATTCCACATTCTCCTATCCCTTTTTTTCCATTGGATTCCAGTACAATAAACCAAGTCTCTTTTTGCTTTAAAATTCCCCTAGAAGTTCCGGAGGGCCTTTTAAAGTCTAAGACGTATTTAAAACAAGAAGCTTTCATTTGTTTATTATACACTTAAAGAATCTCCAATTGGCAAAAGAATTAATTCTTTGGCTCTATCTAAAAAGGCTTGTTTTGCTTTTTGGTGATCTATTACTATAAAACCAAAGGTATCATAATGGTAACCTAATATCTTATCACACTGTAAAAAATCCGCCGCTACAACACCTTGGTCAATTCCCATTGTAAAATTATCTCCAATAGGTAGGATTGCTAAATCCAACTTTGTAAACATTGGAATTAGCTTCATATCCATACTAAGAGCAGTATCTCCTGCTATATAGATGCTTTTTTGGTTATGAGTTAGAATAAATCCTCCAGGCTCCCCTCCATAGGTTCCATCAGCAAAAGAACTAGAATGCACCGCTGAGGTATATTGTAATTTACCAAAATCAAATTCCCAAGCCCCTCCGTGATTCATTGGATGTGTTTTTAGACCTTTTGCGCCATAATAACCAGCTATTTCAGCATTTGATACTATAACAGCATTTGGATTAATCTCCGCTAATGTAAGAACGTCTAATACGTGATCCTCATGAGCGTGAGTAATTAAAATATAATCGGCTTTAATCTTTTCTAAATCTATTGCTTTAGCAGCCTGTAATGGGTTACCACTAATAAAAGGATCTACTACAATGTGAATATTGTCCACTTGAATGCCTAAACAAGCATGTCCATAATAGGTGATTTTCATAATAAATAAGTTTTTAAAGAATATTAGCCGCGCTAAAAAGCAGGGCAATTACAAAAGTAGATAAAGCTACTATCTTCATCTGAGAATCCAACAAATAGGCCTGTGTATTATTTTTAACAAACACCATATGCTTAATAAGTGGAATATAGGCTAAAATAAAGAAATATTGGTACAATGAAAAATCTCTGTGTATACCATAGGCCACCAAAGCCAACATAGAGAACACTACAATCCCATAATGATACCTTTTTGCATTTTGCATTCCCAACTTAACGGCTAGAGTATTTTTTCCAACTAAGCGGTCTTGCTCTAAATCTCGCATATTATTAATATTCAAAACCGCTATGGATAAATTACCAATAGCCACAGCGCATAAGACTACCCATAAATCCAAGGTTTGTCCATACAGGTAAAAGCTCCCCATTACACTAACTAAACCAAAGAAAATAAATACAAATAAATCTCCTAATCCCCTATATCCATACGCCCCTTTTCCGACCGTATATTTAATGGCTGCACCAACACAAGCCCCACCAAGAACAAAGAAGAAAACAGAGGTAAAGAAACTGTCCTTCCCAAAGGAAATATAAATTAGAATTAAAGCGCTGATAAGAGATAAAGCCGAGGTGATGATTATGCCTGTTTTCATCTGTGGAGCACTAATAGCTCCACTTTGCAAAGCCCGCATTGGACCAACCCTTGTATGATTGTCTGTGCCCTTTACTCCATCTCCATAATCGTTTGCAAAATTGGAGAGAATTTGAAGTAATAGAGTGGTCAAAATAGCAAAGCTAAAAATCCAAAAGAAATCCGCTCTTAGCCCATATAAAGGATAAGCCAAAGCAGATCCTACAATAATACCAGAAACAGATAAAGGTAAAGTACGCAGGCGAGCAGCACTCACCCATGCTTTAATAGTTTTCATAATACATACATTAACACTCCTAGGGCAAAACACCAAAGGAGAAATCTTATCAATTAAGGGGTAAAATTAACCGAAAATATTGACTTAAACATCATATTTACTAGAAATAACAAGGTGGGAAAAGCCACTAAAAAATTCATTCTCTCTTAATTGTTTGCAACAAAAAGATAAGGGGTGCAACGCAGATGCAAGTAGAAATCAAATTGTAAAACCACCTATAATTTAGCGCTTGTAAAAACTTAACAGCTCAAAAAAACAACTGATAAAAAAACCGAGGAAATCCACTTTCCTCCCCTTTAAAAATTCTATATACTGTCTTTAATAAACCTAAAAACGCAGAGTTGTAGTTATGTAAAAATGAGATATATAAAACAAGCGACAATTATAGTTAGGGAGCCTTACTTAAAGTTTTACTTTATATCACAATCCATTGTTAATATATTCTTAAAATACAAAAACAAAGACTTAATTAGCTATAACATAAAGTTATGACTGCTTATGTAAAATCTTAACTTATTCTTTTCCAATTAATTAATTAGATTTACTTAAAGTATTACTTCTCAATTATTTTGAAGTAATACTTTAGTTGAAAAATTATAAAGGAAATTAATATTTATATATAAAGATTGAAAATAGGTCATTTTATTTTAGCTAACTTTTACTATAAAGCCCTAATATATCTACACAAAGGCCGTTTAAAAGTCAACACTTTTGCTTTGAATAATCCATAGATTTAGGTGCAATAAAACAACTATCCCGTTCAATCTACTGTCCTACCCTAGAGTCTTTTTCCCATTTTTCAATGGTGAAAAAAGCTATTATAAACTCACTCCTTAACTTTGGAAAATCCTTTGGAGAACCCCCAGAGAACCCCCAGAGAACCCCAGAGAAAAACAAAGAATTTTACTTTGTAGAATTTTACTTTTAACTTCTGTACAATGGATTGTTTTTTTATAGCTAACATAAATAATCTCAAATTAAGCTTTGCTGCAAAACCAAATAAAACTCCCTTTTAATAAGTCAAGCTAAAAATAATTCGTCTTAAGTAGTTTAAAAACGCTTTAAAAAGACTTATAAGAAACCTCTTCTAAAAGCTAAATACTAGGCTATACTCCTACCTTCAATCTGGAGATAGAAAAGCAGTTAAACTGTCTTAATTGCCTTTTATTACAATCACTAAAAGGTCAAAAAAAACCACCATACAATGACTATTGTACAGTGGTTTTTCTTGTATTTTAAAACAATTTCCTCTCTATTATGGAATCCATTTTTTTGGAAAATTAGGCTTTCTTTTCTCTAAGAAAGCATTCCTTCCTTCAATAGCTTCTTCTGTCATATAAGCCAATCTTGTTGCCTCTCCTGCGAAGACTTGTTGTCCTACCATTCCATCGTCTGTTAGGTTCATTGCGAACTTCAACATCTTGATAGAAGTTGGTGATTTAGCTAATACTTCCTGAGCCCATTCATAGGCTGTGTCTTCTAATTTATCATGGTCAATTACTGCATTAACCATCCCCATTTCAAAGGCCTCCTGAGCAGAATAATTTCTACCTAAAAAGAAGATTTCTCTCGCTTTTTTTTGACCCACCATTTTAGCCAAATAAGCCGAACCATAACCGCCATCGAAACTAGTTACATCTGCGTCGGTTTGTTTAAAAATAGCATGTTCTTTACTAGCTAAAGTCATATCACAAACCACGTGAAGACTGTGTCCTCCACCAACAGCCCACCCTGGAACTACAGCTATTACCACCTTTGGCATAAAACGGATTAAACGCTGCACCTCTAAAATATTCAAACGGTGCATACCATCCTCTCCTACATATCCTTGATGACCTCTAGCTTTTTGATCTCCTCCACTACAAAAGGAATATACTCCATCTTTAGGCGATGGTCCTTCTGCAGAAAGTAAAACTACTCCAATACTAGTGTCTTCTTGTGCATCATAAAAAGCACGATATAATTCGCTAGTGGTCTTTGGTCTAAAGGCATTGCGAACTTCTGGTCTGTTAAAAGCAATACGAGCTACGCCATTACACTTTTTATAGGTAATGTCTTCAAACTCTATTGCAGTCTCCCATTGTATCTTACTCATAATCTTTTTTAATTTAGGGTAAAAATAACCTATTTTTTGCATTATATTGCAAAACCAAAACATTTTTAAATTATGAAAAAAATTATTATCTCCTTATCCTTGTTATTTATGGCTAGCGGGGCTATGGCGCAAAAGTATGACTTTAAGACTATTATCGATTTGGATGCCTATCCAGTTACTAGTCAAGGAAACACTGGTACGTGTTGGAGTTTTAGTACCTCTTCTTTTTTAGAATCGGAAATAATGCGTATTTCCAATAAGCGAATCGATTTATCGGAAATGTACAACGTACGAAACACTTATCCTAAAAAGATAGAGAACTATATCACTAGACAAAGTAAAGCGCAATTTGGAGAAGGTGGATTAGCCCATGATGTAATCAATAGCGTGAGAGATTACGGTTTAGTGCCTCAAGATGTGTATTCAGGCTACCAAGGAAGTGATACCTATAACCATAGTGAGCTTTTTAAAGCCCTACAAGGCCTTATAAACGTATATGCTAAGAATAATGGTCCTATTTCAATGAATTGGAAACCAATCTCTGAATTCATCTTAGATACCTATATGGGAGACAACCCAACAGAATTCACTTATGAAGGCACTAAATACACGCCAATGAGCTTTTTGGAAATGACGGGAATTAATCCAAATGATTATTTAACTATTACTTCCTTTGCAAATCAACAGAACTACGCTCCTTTTATTTTAAATATTCCTGATAACTTCAGCAACGGAAGCCTATACAATATGCCCTTACAAGAGTATATTGACAATATTGATTATGCTTTAGACAATGGTTTTACCCTATCTCTAGACTGTGACGTATCTGAAAAAGGATTCTCATCAAAAGAAGGAGTTGCATTTGTAGCCCTAGATCCTAAGGATAACGAAAAAGGATTAACTCAAATAATTCAAGAAAAACAAATTACACCTACTCTTCGTCTAGAGGAATTCTATAGCTATGACACCAACGATGACCACTTAATGCATATTGTAGGAAAAGTAAAAGACAAACAAGGAAATATCTACTACAAAGTAAAAAATTCTTGGGGTAGCGATCCTGACAAAGTTGGTCACCAAGGATATATCTACATGAGCTTAGCTTATTTGAAGTTAAAGTCTATTTCAGTGCTTTTACATAAAGATGGTCTTTTACCACAGACTAAAACTAATTTAAAAATTCAATAAAATTCTCTTAAACGCAAAGTAGTTCAATCATTTTGAGCTATTTTGCGTTTTTAATTATTATGAACAAAACCTATTTAATTGCTTTTAGCTTAGCTTTGAGTATCTGCCTTGTGGGGTGCAAGGACAAAGAAGTACAACTCAATGAGCAAAGTAGCGTAGAGCTAAAAGAAAGCAGAAAAGAAAAGAAAAACCCTTATATACCTGAATTCAAACCTCTTAGCTCTGAATACATAGCTGAAAAACAAATCGAAGTAGAGGAGTTTTATTTAAAGAACATTAAAAAATCCGGTTATACAGGAAGCTTTTTAGTAGCTAAAAACGGCCAAATCATCTATGAGAATTATTCGGGTTTTGCCAATAAGAAAAACCAAGAGCTAATCGATAAAGATACACCAATACATGTAGCCTCGGTTGGAAAGGTTATTACAGCTGTTAGTATTTTGCGTTTAGTAGATGCAGGTAAAATCTCTTTAGATCAAAGTGTAGAGAGCATTATACCTGGATTTGGTAACCCTAAGATCACAGTAAGAACCTTACTTAATCACCGAAGTGGGCTAAGCTATTATGGTTATTATCAAGATATTTGGAATTTCTCTATTCCTATCACTAATAACGATGTTATAGAAGTGATAAAATCAAATAAAGTACCTTTGGCCTTTACTCCAGATACCCGCTTTACTTACAGTAATACCAATTATGTTGTTCTAGCTAGTATAGTGGAGAAGGTAACAAAGAAGAGTTTTCCATTAGCAGTGAAACAACTCATATTTGATCCCTTACAAATGAACAATAGCTTTGTGTTTGATGATTTAGACAAAAAAGACCAAGTAACCCAAAGCTATAAGAGTAATTATGCCATTATGGGATGGGATTATATGGATGCTACTTATGGGGATAAAAACATTTATTTAACCCCTAGAGACTTCTTAAAATTGGATACAGCCCTATATAGTGATGCTTTTTTAAGCCAAGATTTAAAACAGCAAATGTTTAAGGGATATAGCTATGAGAGAAAAGGAAAGAAAAATTACGGTTTAGGATTCCGCTTAATAGAAATGGATAACCAAGAGAGCTACACTTATCACAATGGTTGGTGGAGAGGTAATACCTCCTCTTATATTCGTTTAGCCAAAGATAATGTATGTATTATCCTTTTTAGCAATAAGTATTCTCAATTAACCTATAAAACAATTAGTTTATCCCATCATTTTGGGGACTACCCAGTTGGAGATATTACCATGTAATAAAAGCTTTACTAACCTTCTAATGTAGAATTATATCCAATTTTACATTAGTAGTCATTATAAACAAGACAATAAAAAACAAAAAATCACCAAAAAGACATCTTTTTGGTGATTTTTTTATAATATTAAATCTTCGAATAATAAATCGAAGGTTTTTTGTAAGTCATCACTAAGACCAACATGAGGCCTAGAGGTTTGTAAAACGGAACTCTTTACCGCACTTAACCATCTAAAACGCTCGGATACTTCTAAATAAGCAATAGGATTATTGCATTTAGCACCAGTGGCTATTTTGTGGAATGCCGCAATGTGATCCTGTAAAGCACCCGGTTGTACTTCACTTGAAAAACATTGTATCTTTTGGTCATTTAAATGAAACTTTGCCAATAAAGTCTTCTTGGATTTACAAAACAACAAAAGACCAATATTGATAAACTCTTCTCGCTCTACTCTAGGTACAAAGCGAATCACTGTATACTCATATACTTGCATCCTTTGCTTTTTTTATTTGGTTAACAAAAATATCGGAATTCTCTAGCCTTAAACTTAGAAAATCATAATAAACCTGTCTGATTTGTTCTGGTTCTAACTCACTATCCTCCCATATTAGCCAGTCTAAAGGAATACTTTGAACTACTTCTTGTAAGAAACTAGGGGTCAGCATTTTTCTAAACTTCTGATCCACTATGTCAATATCTGTTGCAAAAGGCAATAAAACATGGTCTTTTATTAAAGCAAATGGAGTTAAAGCACTTTTTTCCCAATTGGTAAAGGAATGGTGAAAGTAAAAAGAAGCACCATGGTCAATTAACCAAAGTTCATTATGCCAAATTAGCATATTTGTGTTGCGAAACGTACGATCTACGTTTGTTATAAAAGCATCCAACCATACAATTTCACTAGCTAACTGACCATCTACCTTCCAAGCTAATGGATCATAGGTAAATGCTCCAGATAAAAAGTGAAGTCCAAGGTTTAAACCTTGTGAAAACTTAAGTAAATCTTGGATTTCTTCATCTGCTTCTGTGCGGCCAAAAGCAGGATCTAAATTGGCAAAAACAAGTTCTGGTACTTTTAAAGCTAATTTATGAGCTATAAGACCTCCTAATAGCTCCGCAATTAAGGCCTTTACACCATGTCCTGCTCCTCTAAACTTTAAAACATATTTAAAGTGATCGTCAGCAAGAGCTAAAGCTGGTAAAGACCCTCCCTCTCTTAAAGCACTAATATAATGGATTACATTAACAGTTCTTAAATCAATTTGTTTAGACATAAATACTAAATTGGATTATAATAATTAGGTAGTTACCACTAAGATAGTTATTTTTAGCCTAAACCGCGGGTAACTAAAAAGGCCTCACTTTGAGTATATAGGTCTTTAAGAAACAATAGGAAAAGGCTATTTTTTTTGATCAAGTATTTTCTGATAAATACCACACTCTGGCTTATGAGCACCTTGTATATAACCAGTACTTTGTAAAAACTCCAAAACAATTTGGTGTCCTACAAATTTAAAATGACTTTTAAAAAGCTTAATCCATTGCAAAAGATCTAAACCAGCGTGGTGTTGTAAAAAGTTAGCAAAAGAGCCATATTGTTTTTGAAGGACTATAATTTGATTAGCATTGTATATGGCAGCTTGTATTTTGAGCTTATTGCGTATGATGCCTTTATCTTGCAAAAGAGTATCGATTTTATCCTGATCATAACTAGCTACTTTTTGAATATCAAAGCCATCATAGGCCTTGAAAAAATTCTCTTTTTTATTCAAAATAGTAGTCCAATTCAGTCCAGCTTGATTTATTTCCCAAATTAAACGTTCAAAAAGTTCTTGATCACTTGATAAAGTAAAACCATATTGATGGTCATGGTAATACTTATTAGGGTCTTTAGAATCCGCAGCTAAAGAATTTACAAAATCACAGTAATGCATATTAAATCACTCGTATTTTAGCATCGGTAAACAGTTTTTTAAAGTCTAAACGACTTTGTGGCGTCTTTAAACCATAAACCTCTCTCACCTTACCATTGTTTAATTTAATGATAGCTCTAGTACCCATCACTTTAGGCATCTTAACGTATTTGATCTCAAATTTATCAATCGTTTCTATACTTGTATTTACTAAAAAATTCTTATAGCTTAAATATAAAAACACCGCAGTAATCACAAAAAATAAGTAATCTAATTCTTTGATGTTTTGGTAATCAATAATAGTTAGCTTACCAATGGATAAAAGCAAAATAGCTACACACATAACTCTAGAACTTTGTAATCTAGCCTTGTAATTATCTTTGATTTGTACTTGCTTGGTTTGGTTGTTAAAAGTGATCATAAAAATTCTTATTGTTTATAACAAATCTACACATAATACTAAAATAAAAATGCTAATAGAATGTTAGTTTCTATTTTTTTAAAAAAATAGAAACTATTTTCTCCAGTTTGCATCACTTATCAGCTAAGAAAGAGCTTAAATAAAAAAAGCCTAAGATTTTCCTTAGGCTTTTTAAAAACTTTACGCAGTATAAAAATTATACGTGTAATGCTCTATTATCTGTCGCTGCTAAAGCAGCTTCTTTGATTGCTTCTGCAAAAGTTGGGTGAGCGTGAGACATTCTAGAAATATCCTCAGCAGATGCTCTAAACTCCATTGCTGTAACTGCCTCTGCGATTAAATCTGCAGCACGAGCTCCAACCATATGGATTCCTAATACTTCATCTGTTGTTTTATCAGCTAAAATTTTCACTAATCCATTGATATCAGCACTTGCTCTAGCACGTCCTAATGCTTTGAATGGGAAACTTCCAACTTTGTACTCTACTCCTTCTGCTTTTAATTGCTCTTCTGTTTTTCCAACAGCTGCAACCTCAGGCCAAGTATAAACTACTCCAGGAATTAAGTTATAATTAATGTGTGGTTTTTGTCCAGCTAAGTACTCAGCTACCATTACACCTTCTTCTTCTGCTTTATGTGCTAACATAGCTCCACGAACTACATCACCAATAGCGTATACGTTGCTAGCAGTAGTTTGTAAGTGATCATTCACTTCAATTTGTCCTCTTTCTGTTAATTTAATACCAGCTGCTTCAAGGTTTAATCCCTCTGTAAATGGACGACGTCCAACAGCTACTAAAGCGTAATCTCCTTCTAAAGTAACTACTTGTCCTTTTTTATCCTCTGCTGTTACTTTAACTACATCTCCTTCTCTTTCAACACCTTGAACTTTATGAGAAACGTAGAATTTCATACCTTGCTTCTTAAGAACTTTAGTTAATTCTTTAGATACAGCTGAATCCATTGTAGGTAACACTCTATCTGCATATTCTACTACAGATACTTTAGCTCCTAATCTTAAGTAAACTTGACCTAACTCTAAACCAATTACTCCACCACCAATAATAATTAAGTGTTCAGGAACTTGTTTTAATTCTAAAGCTTCTGTTGAGGTAATGATACGCTCTTTGTCAATCTTAATAAAAGGTAAAGTAGAAGGTTTACTTCCTGTAGCGATAATTGTGTGCTTAGCTTCAATTTTCTCTACTGAACCATCCTTTTGAGTAACATTTAAAGTAGTTGCATTTTCAAATGATCCAACTCCTTCAAAAACAGTAATCTTGTTTTTGTCCATTAAGAACTTAACTCCACCACATGTTTGATCTACAACAGCTTGCTTACGAGCAATCATCTTTTGTAAGTCTACATTAACCTCTCCTTTAATTTCAATTCCATGGTCTGCAAAATGAGCCATTTCCTCTACAAAGTGAGAAGATGCTAATAATGCTTTTGATGGAATACATCCTACGTTAAGACAAGTTCCCCCTAAAGTGGAATACTTTTCAATAATTGCTGTTTTAAATCCTAGTTGCGCACAACGAATTGCTGACACATATCCACCAGGTCCTGAACCAATTACTACTACGTCAAATGAATTCATACTATTTTTTTATTTTATGTTGTTATATCTAAGCTACAAAGTTACACTTTTTTATAACTTTTGTTAACTATTCCAATTAAACTTTAGTCCAAAAAGCTCTGAAAATTTAACATATTACTTTTAAAGCACCCTTTAATACTGTAATTTCAAATTTATTGCTTGCAAATACATAATATTCCCCATCTAACTGCAGTCCACATTTGCTTTGATCCAAAACCTCTACCGAAAGGTGGTCAAGTTGCAGATAGTCGGTTTTTCTAAATTTATGGGTTTTTCCTAAAAGCACATATATCCCGAAGGTAAGTTGTTTTAAGAAATTAACTTTTGGTACCATAAGATAATCTAGCAAGCCATCTTGCAAACTCGCCATGGGCGTTAGACTCATATTATACCCCATTTGATTGGAATTGGAAATAAACAGTAAAAGTGGATTAACTACTTTACTTTGTCCCTTATAGCTTACTTTTATTTGTGCAGCTTTATACTCTTTAGCAGAATCCAGTGCAGCTTTAATATAGGCAGCTAACTTCCTTTTCTGGGATTTTTCGTATTTATCAATTATGGTTGCATCTATACCAAATCCCATATTGCTAAAGAAATACTCCCCATTGACTCTCCCAACATCCATCTGAATAGATTTGGATCTAACAAGGGTAGTCATAGCTTTATCTATTTGTTTTGAAATATTTAAATTAGAAGCCAATCCATTTCCCGAGCCTACAGGAATGATACCAAATTCAATATTACTTCCTACCATTTGAGTAGCCACCTCGTGAATAGTCCCATCTCCACCACAAGCTACAATAAGATCTGCTTTGTCTAAAATAGCTTGCCTTGTTAGCTCAATGGCATGTCTTTTATACAAAGTTGGACTTAGGGTTATTTGATATTTTTCTTTATCAAAAAAGCCTTCAATATATTCTTGTGTAATGGCATGTTTTGCTTTTCCTGAGATAGGATTAACAATAAAGTGGATTTTTTTCATGAAATAGGATTATTAATAACCAAAAACTAGGGATAGCTTTTTTTATAAAATGGAAGCTTTTGGTAAAAACACCAAGACTCTATAAAAGTATTGTCAATATCCTTTATAGAGCCTATATGTTTATTATAGCTTGCTATAATTTATTTTTAAACGGACTAAAACTTTACTATACAGTTGGTCCTTCCCATTCTGTAATACCACCAAGTAAATTGAATGTTTTCTCAAAACCTAATTGTCCCATTAAAAGACAAGCTTGATTACTTCTTCCTCCAGATTTGCAGTACACATAGTAAGATTTATCCTTATCTAATTGCTCTAAAGCGTCTAAAAAGCCTTGTCCTTTGTAAATATCAATATTAATTGCATTTGGAATAGATTTCTCTTCTACTTCTTCTTGAGTACGAACGTCTAAAATTACTGCATTAGTATCTTTTTGAAGCTCTTCTAACCATTGTTCTTGAGTTAAATTCATCATCATATGTTTTTAGTTAAAGTTCAAAGATAACGCTATTCTTAAATCAAGAAAGAAAAATTATAAAAAATAAGTTTTTTATATTTGTCGTTAAAACAATTTACAAATGTCTAAATACTGTGATTTAACTCCTAAGGAATCTACTGCTTTAATTATAGCCAATGGAGCTAGTTGTTCCCAAGAGCTTCTAAAGCAAGAATTAAGCAAAGCCCACCTAGTAGTAGTCTTGGATTCTGCCATGCAAAGAGTAGCTCAAATGGGTATAAAGGCGGATGTTCTCTTGGGTGATTTCGATAGAGACTTCCAAAGTGAGCATTATTTAAAACAATACCCAAATTTAGAAATTGTAAAGGCGTTAGATCAAAATTTTACTGACTTAGAAAAGGCCTTTGATTATCTTAAAGACAAAGGTTTTGAAAAAATCAGAGTGATCTGGGCCACGGGTAAAAGAGCCGATCACACCATTAATAATATAGCCAATATTGCTCGCTATAAAAAGCATCTTCAAATTACCCTATTAGATGATTACTCTACTATTTTTGTTTTAGAAAAACACTTTGAAAAATATTATCAAAAAAACACTATACTTTCTTTAATACCCATTACACAAGTTAGCGGAATATACAGTAGAAATCTACAGTACCCTTTGAATAATAACACACTAATTTTAGGATACCAAAACGGAACTAGTAATGCAGTATTAAAAGATGGGATGGTTAAAATCACTCATGAAAATGGCGATTTAATACTAATGGAATCTTATGAATAAAAAAGCCAGCTAAATTTAGCTGGCTCTTCTATTTATAAAGCAATTAAACTCTGTTATTTACCTAAGAAAATTTGGAATCCTACAGCAAGTCCTAATCCGCTTTGCTTCTCTACAGAGGCCAAGTTACTTTTACTGTAGTTGTATCCAACTAATGCCTCTAAAGCAACACTTCTACTAACAAAGTGAGAATATCCAGCATTTACTCCAAAAGCGAAAGAAGTTTCACTTCCATTTCCTTTTTGATCAAAACCTGTAACTCCAATTGAACCTTGTCCAAAGAAACGTCCTGTTTCACTAGCTCCTTCTGGGAAGTAATATCTAGCAAATGGCATCACAGTATAATTCCATATGTTTTTTTCATGTTTAACCGTTTGGAATCCTGCTCCAATTTGCATACCTACAGCAACACCGTCACTGATGAAGTATCCAGCTGTTGGCAAAACATTAATGTTAAATGTCTTTTGCTCAAAGCTATAACCTAAAGATCCGATAGATCCTCCAACCATCCAGTTACCTTTTTGAATAGGTGTAGCCCCTACTTTTTCAGATAATTTTGGTTTTTCAACTGTTTGTGCGTTCATAGTAAAAACTCCTCCTACTAATAATGCAGCTAATAATGTAATCTTTTTCATAGTTTATTTAAATTAAAATTAAATACAATTTTTAAATCAGGGATTGAGTTTTTTTTAAGTAAAACCCTACTTGTGTAAGAGTTTACGTTTTATAGCTAGAAAGTCCTCATTTGTCTTTATTAACTGATCAATGATGAGTTCCTGAGCCTGATCAAAGGTATAATTATCAATGTATTTATACCATGTATCTTTTTGTAATATCTCTCTAATTTTAGCTATTCGTTTACTAGTGGCTGAAGCATTTCTCACTACTCCATCAAAGTGCGGTAGTTGAGATTTATGTGCAAAATCAACACTTGCGTTTTGTTTATCATATATAATTATAAAGAGATCATCTTTTTCATTATTAGGGTAAAAATCCTCCCATTTTGCATAACCTAAATAATAACCATTATTATTCTTTTGCTCCATTCTAAGTCGCCATCTACAATTGGCTGCTCTTCCCCAATGATTAGAATACCTATAAAGGCCTTCTTTTTCAAAATAATATTCACTCCCTGCTTTACTTTTATAATCAGGCTTTCTTCCTGTTATACTTTGCATTTCAACTAATTGCCAATCACAAAAAGTATGTTTAAAAAAATTAAACTTACTGTACTTCTTCATCTGCTTCTAACTGCTCTTTGATGGGTAATAATCTCTATTTTTAGTTATTTTAACTCCTTATAACCAATTTACACCTCTTTATACCCTAATAGTTTGTATAACAAAATTCTTAGGTTTTATACATATAAAGACTTAATTATAATCAAGTATTCCTTAAACAAGAAAAGCGTATTGTAGATTTCTATTTCTAAAGTTCTACCTTTTAAAACCACTTTACGAATCAATAACTAAAAGAGCTTTTTCACTCATTTTAAACTTTAGCTCACTTTTGGCCAATCATTTCTGTTAAATAACAAAAATTAACCTTGAATACCATTGCGAAAATACGGATAATCTACTTTATAAAAAAGAAAAAACACATTTAATTTCTTTTATACCATATAGTACTTCAGTATAATAAAAGAACGTCCATATTTAATTCATCTGCTTTAATTAACATATTTGAAGTAATAAGAAAGTGTTTCTTTTTTAATGTATAAAAAAACACTTTCTTTATTGTATTTGTTAGGTAATACCATCTATTATTTAAGTACCATAAAAACCTAACTATCTATTTTTCAAACTCTTTTAAAGTATTTTTAATAATTTCCACACACTCTAACAACTCCTTTTTTGTAATTACAAGTGGAGGTGCGAATCGAATTATATTACCATGGGTTGGTTTTGCTAAAAGACCATGATCTCTTAATCGCAAACAAATATTCCATGCAGTGTCACTTGTTGGAGTATCGTTAATTAAAATAGCATTTAAAAGACCTTTCCCTCTAACTTTACTACAAATAGTACTGTTTTGTATATACTCATTTAGCTCATTTCTAAAAAGTTCTCCTAAATCATAAGCGTTTTGAGCTAGGTCTTCTTTTATAACTACTTCTAAGGCCGCCTGAGCAACTGCTGCTGCAATAGGGTTACCTCCAAAAGTTGATCCATGTTGACCTGGCTGAATTACTTCCATTATTGGATTATTAGCTAATACAGCTGATATTGGGTATGCTCCACCTGATAAGGCTTTACCCAAAATCAGTATATCGGCAGTGACATTTTCATGATCAATGGCTAACATCTTACCTGTTCTGGCAATTCCTGTTTGAACCTCATCAGCAATAAATAGAATATTGTACTTCTCACACAACTGCTTTGCCTTTGCTAAATACCCATTATCTGGAACAAAAACCCCTGCTTCTCCTTGTATTGGCTCCACTAAAAACCCTGCAATAGTTGCATGGTTATCTTTAAACACCTTTTCTAAGGCATCTATATCATTGTATGGAACACTTATAAACCCTTGGGTATATGGCCCAAAATCTTTCTTAGCATCTGGATCATTGGAAAAGGATATAATGGTAGTTGTTCTTCCGTGGAAGTTGTTCTCACATACCACAATATTAGCACTAGAGGGAGCAATACCTTTTTTCTCATATCCCCATTTACGAGCGATTTTAAGAGCTGTTTCTACTGCTTCAGCACCAGAGTTCATTGGTAATACTTTATCAAATCCGAAAAGTTCGGTTATCCCCTTTTCATAAACTCCTAATTTATCATTATAAAATGCTCTAGAGGTTAGAGTAAGAGTATGAGCCTGATCGCACATTGCCTTAACAATATCAGGATGACAATGTCCTTGGTTAACAGCAGAGTAAGCCGACAAGAAATCAAAATATTTCTTTCCCTCTACATCCCATAGATAAACACCTTCACCTTTAGCTAAAACCACCGGCAAAGGGTGGTAATTATGGGCTCCGTGTTTGTCTTCTAATTCAATTATCTGTTGTGAATTTAACTCTTGTGACATTATATTTTGCTTTTTAATTAATTAAAAGCAAGTTAATTAAAAATACTGAATTTCTGCTAATGCCAGCCTAGAGTTTTAACTCTAAAACATAAATTTCTTCTTTGACAATGCTCTATAAGGCTAATTAAAAAACCGTTGTTAGCTTAGCTTATTTATACACCATAATTAGGACAAAGCAAAAGTAGGTTCTCTCTTGGATGTTTATTTTTGGACACCCTTAAGTATTAGAATCAATCTAAATTAAACCAATAGACCTTTAAAAAACTGAAAATCACTACAGTACAAGTGAATTAATTACATATCATTTTACATTAGCCCTATTGTTTTTACTAAAATTAGGGTTATTTTTGCCACATGAGTAGAAAAAGAACAGAAAGAATCGTATTTCAAAACGTAGAAGTCCTTGATGCAGGTGCAAAAGGCGTTTCGGTAGCTAAGGCTCCAGATGGCAAGGTAATATTTATTACCAATGTAGTTCCGGGAGATGTGGTTGATGTGCAAACTTTAAAAAAGAGAAAAGCTTTTTATGAAGGTAAAGCCATCAAATTCCACAAACTTTCTCCACATAGAATTGAGCCAGTGTGTGAGCATTTTGGTGCATGTGGTGGTTGTAAATGGCAAAACATGGATTACAACCAGCAATTATTTTTCAAAAACCAAGAGGTTTTTAATAACTTAAAGAGAATTGCTAAAGTAGAATTACCTGAATTTGAAACTATTTTAGGTTCAGAGAAAACCTTCTTTTATAGAAATAAAATGGAATTTTCTTTCTCTAACCAAAGATGGTTAACTCCAGAGGAAATTCAAAGTGGACAGGAAATTGGAAAGGCTAATGCTTTAGGATTCCATATTCCACGTATGTGGGATAAAATCCTTGACATCAATAAATGTCATTTACAACAAGATCCTTCAAATAAAATAAGAAACGAGGTTCGCGAATTTGCTAACCAAAATGACTTATCTTTTTTTAATCCACGTGATCAATATGGATTACTACGTACTTTAATGATTCGTACTACTTCTACCAATGAAATAATGGTATTAGTACAGTTCTTTGAGGATGACAAAGAAAAGCGTGAATTGCTATTAGATCACCTTAAGGTAACATTCCCGGAAATCACCTCTTTACAATATGTAGTTAATGCTAAGGCAAATGATACTATCTATGACCAGGAGGTTATTTTGTACCATGGGCGTGATTATATCTTAGAAGAAATGGAAGGTCTTAAGTTTAGTATTAATGCTAAATCTTTCTACCAAACCAACTCTGATCAGGCTTATGAATTATACAAAATCACAAGAGATTACGCTGGTTTGACTGGTAATGAATTAGTATATGACTTGTACACAGGTACTGGGACAATTGCTCAATTCGTTTCTAAACAAGCTAAAAAAGTAATTGGTGTTGAAGCAGTTCCTGAAGCAATTGAAGATGCTAAATTAAATGCACAGCGCAATAATATTGAGAACTGTGAATTCTTTGTAGGAGACATGAAAAATGTATTCAACGATGAATTTATCCAAACACACGGACATCCAGATGTTATTATCACAGACCCTCCACGTGATGGTATGCATAAAGATGTAGTAGAAATGATTCTTAAAATTGGAGCTAAAAAAGTAGTTTATGTAAGCTGTAATTCGGCTACACAGGCAAGAGACTTAGCTTTAATGGATCATAAATACAAAGTGGTTAAAGTAAGACCTGTGGACATGTTCCCACAAACTCACCACGTTGAAAACGTTGTATTATTAGAATTGAGATAATCTTTTTAAGATATATAATAATCGAGTAGGAGGCTGAAGATTATTTCTTCAGCCGACCTCTCACACCACCTGGCATACGGATCCGTACCAAGGCGGTTCTTAACTTTACGATACTTTTAAGTAGATGTCATGTATAGAAGTATAGC
>NZ_JBTXLS010000028.1:0-37873 GCF_054871665.1 Myroides sp. LJL115
CCTTCATTAGGTAACATTCATTTACTACTCATTTAAATTAAGTTCAGTCCTTCAGTATTTCGTAAGACTTCTTGGTATTGCCAAGCTTGTATCCATACCTACTATGACTTCTGCTGACTTCTTACAGCAATTGTTATCCATAGTTCTGTAAAAAAAAACTTTCCTATGTCTGTAAGACCTCCCCAGGTAAGAACAGTAACTTTCCCCTCATATACCTGCTATATTTACCCTAAATATCTCCGTACAACTTTGGACTTCAGTTTGTTTAGCAACCTTATCCGATATTATTGAGCCTGATATAGTTTCTGTTCGTCAGGTCAAGGGTTTGCCTAGCGCTTCCTTCAGATTCCACCTTGCGATGGACACCCTTGCATTTGGCTAACACTTCCCGTTGTAAAGGCGTGTTCGGGACTTACACCCTAGAGTTACTACCCATGCTGGGCACACTAAAAAAACCACTTTTTTGAAGATTTCAAAAAGTGGTTTTTTTATTTTAAAAGCAATGTATTAAATTCCTGCTATTACGCTTAATTCTTCTATCATTCTTTGAGCCAATTGATCTGCATCTTCTTGGGTTTTAGCCTCTGTATAAATGCGAATAATTGGTTCTGTATTAGATTTACGCAAATGAACCCATGATTGTGGAAAATCAATCTTCACACCGTCCACTAAAGAAACCTCTTGGTTGGAATAGTTCTGTGCAATTTGCTCTAAAATCATGTCAACATTCAATTTAGGAGTAAGTTCAATTTTGTTCTTGCTCATAAAGTACTGTGGATAACTAGCTCTTAACTCAGCAACACTTTTATCTTGTTTAGATAAATGGGTTAAAAACAGAGCTGCTCCAATTAAAGAATCTCTTCCGTAGTGACTCTCTGGATAGATAATTCCTCCATTACCTTCTCCACCAATAACAGCATTAGTTTGTTTCATCAAACTTACCACGTTAACTTCTCCAACAGCCGAAGCGTTATACTGTCCATTATGTCCAACAGTTACATCTTTAAGAGCTCTTGAAGAAGATAAGTTAGATACAGTATTCCCTGGCGTTTGACTTAGAACGTAGTCTGCTACAGCAACCAAAGTATACTCCTCTCCAAACATTTGGCCATCTTCACTAATAAAAGCTAAACGATCTACATCTGGATCAACAACAATTCCAAAATCAGCCTTTTCTTTTACAACAAGTTCACAAATATCTTGTAAATGTTCTTTTAAAGGTTCTGGGTTATGAGCAAAGTGTCCAGTAGGTTCACAGTGAATTTTAATTACCTCTACTCCCATTTTCTCTAATAAAGCAGGTATTACAATACCACCTGAAGAGTTAACTCCATCTACAACTACTTTGTACTTTTTATTCTTAACACTTTCAAGGTCTACAAGTTTTAACTTTAAAACCTCCTCAATGTGTTTGTCCATATATCCCTCGATAGTAGTGATTTTACCTAAATCATCTACCTGAGCAAAATCGTATGACTCTTTTTCTGCTATAGCAATAATTTGAGCTCCTTGCTCAGCATCTAAGAATTCTCCCTTATCATTTAAAAGTTTTAAAGCATTCCACTGTTTTGGATTGTGAGATGCAGTTAGTATAATTCCACCATCTGCTTTTTCCAAAGGAACTGCAATTTCCACCGTTGGTGTAGTAGAAAGTCCTAAATCTATTACATCAATTCCCAAGCCCACTAATGTGTACATTACAAGATTGTGGATCATTTCACCCGATAGACGAGCATCACGTCCGATAACTATGCTTAATTTTTCTTTTGAAGAGTTATTCTTTAAAAAGCTACCATAAGCAGAGGCAAACTTTACCGCATCTATTGGAGTTAAATTATCTCCTACCTCACCACCAATGGTCCCTCTAATACCAGAAATCGATTTTATTAATGTCATAAGAATTTTATTTTTTTGTATTAGGACAAATATAACACAAAAACCATAGTTTATTGGCTTATCTTTGAGAATTACCCCAAGCCTAGTATTGCCAATTACATATGAATTTTTTAGCCCATATATTTTTATCCAAAGACATAACACCCATACAAATAGGGAATTTCATAGCCGACTCGGTAAGAGGCAAGCAGTACAAAGAGTATCCTAAAGAAATCCAACAGGGTATTATACTGCATCGACATATTGATACCTTCACAGACACACACCCAATTTGGAGACAAAGTAAAAAGAGAATTGTACCAAAGTACAATCACTATGCTGCAGTAATTATCGATATGTATTACGATTATTTTCTAGCTAAAAACTGGTCATTATTTAGCTCCACTCCATTAAAAGAATACAGCCAAAATTTCTATAAAATTCTAGAGGATAATTTTGAACTTTTACCCCAAAAAGTACAACACTTTTATCCCATTATGATCAGAGAGAATTGGTTATTAAAATACCAAAGCATAGAAGGGCTTCATTATATTCTCTCCCAGATGGATCGAAGAACTAAAGGAGTATCTAAAATGAGTCTGTCTACCAATGAATTAGAGCTTTATCATGAGCAATTTGAAAAAGAATTCTTTACTTTTTTTCACCTTTTACAAGAAGAAGTTAACTTTTTCATAGAAATTAACGATTTTTAACTTAAATTAGACTTTTTATCTGTAACTGCCCTCTATATGAAGAATGCGCTTAGTAAATTTGGCCAATTTTTTGCGAACTTACTCCACCCTATATTTATTTTTTTTAGCCGAATTTTTGGATCTATTTACAGGTTTATTCAATATTTATTTAAAAAGCTGATTATAGGGATAGAAAAAGCTTTTCATTATAGTGAAGGCATTTTATTTTTTGTAAAATCTTTCACTACAGATCGCCAATTTTTATATATCTCCTGCATCTTAGTTGGAGCAACCGCTGGTGTGGCTGTTTTAATACTAAAAGCCTTTGCTAGAGCTGTTTTTCAATATGCTACAAGTATAGATGGTATTTCCAGCATTCCATATACCTTTAGTATTTTACCTATATTTGGTATTGTGTTAACTGTATTTGTCGTTCGAAAATTCTTAGGCGGAAGTTTGGTAAAGGGAACTACAGAGATCATGATTTCTATTGCTAAAAAAGCAGGTATTATACCCAAAAAGCAAATGTATGCCCAGATTATAACCAGCTCACTTACTGTTGGTTTAGGAGGTTCTCTAGGTTTGGAATCCCCTACAGCTATAACAGGCGCGGCTTTGGGTTCAAATTATGCCCAAAATTACCTACTCTCTTATAAAGACCGATTACTTCTTTTAGCAAGTGGTGTAGCTGCCGGTATTGGAGCAATGTACAATGCACCAATTGGAGGTATATTTTATGCCGTAGAAATTATTTTACTTGAAGTTTCTACCGCATCCTTTATTCCTATTATGATAGCTAGTGTAACGGGAACCTTAGTGGCTAATCTTATCCAAAAAGAAGGCTTGCTTTTATCCTTAAAGTACCAACTTACCTTTAATCCTAGTGATCTTCCTTATTATTTAGTTTTAGGTGTAGTTATTGGTTTATTCAGTGTATACCATGCTAGAATATATAGAAACACAGTAAAGAAACTAAATTCCTACGTAGGACATCCTTATAAAAAAGCATTAATTGGAGCAGGCCTTTTAGGGGTCTTAATTTTAATTTTCCCTAGCTTATTTGGGGAAGGATATAATAGTATACGTTTACTACTTGGAGATCACCCACAGAGTATTTTATCTAATACTATCTTTGAAAAGTTTAGCACCAGTGAATGGTTTCTTTTGTTTTTTGTTTTATCTGCTGGTTTTGTAAAAACTATAGCTGTAGGTCTAACATTGGGAAGTGGTGGTAATGGAGGGGATTTTGCTCCTGCATTATTTGCAGGTTCCTATGTAGGCTTTGCATTTGGTAAATTACTGACTCTTATAGGTTTTAGTCATGCTCCAGTTCAAAATATGGCTGTAGTGGGTATGTCCGGGCTTATTTGTGGTTTATTTCATTCCCCTTTAACGGCAATATTTTTGATTGTAGAGGTCACTAATGGCTATGTACTCCTACCTCCTATTTTAATTGTTGTGGCACTATGCTATGCTATATCTAAAAGGCTAGAAACCTACGCTATGGACGTGAAGGAACTTGTACCAACTGGCCAGATTTTCACTAACGATAAAGACACAAATATACTATCTACAATTGATTTAGAGTCTTATGTTAAAAATGATGCTAGAACACTTAATAATCATGCAACCCCTGAACAAATAATGGATGCTCTAGGAAGTACTCAACTCTCCTTTATTCCTGTTGTTGATGATCAAAATAAAATTCAAGGTATTATCTATTTAGATAACGTAAGACCCCTTATTATTAACACCCTGCAAAACAAAACTTTAGATATATCCCAATTAATCAGTCCTGCTATTATTTTGGAAAAAAGTGACTCGGCAAAAACCTATATTGACAATTTTGACCAGCACCATGTACAACATATTTTAGTAGAAAGCCAAGGTATATACGCTGGTTATGTATCTAAAAACACCCTTATGGATGTATATAGAACAAACTTAAAGACTATGTTAATTGGGTAAGTTTCTAAAACATTTCTATACTAGTTAAAAAATACTAGGTACATCAATGGGTATTATTGAGGTAAAGCAAAACAGGCAATAAACACCAAAAGGAAGATATAAAGGTTATACAGGCTGAACTCCTTTTTAGTCTGTACTTCTTTTACGGTAAGGTTTTATTTTAACTATAATACAAGATGTACTATTACTATTTACCTAAAAACATCATTTTCATCACAATATCTCTTGAAATTCTAAAGTAATTTTTTTACCTACTATATAAATAATGAAAGGTCACCCTTTTTGAGGATGACCTTTTCATTGCAAAATTTCATGCTGACTTGTATTTATTTGAAAACTGTGAATAGAACAACAAAACAACAAAACTAAATTTCATCATAAGTAGCCAACTCATTAGAAATTCAAAATTAAATCTATTCCTTTTTTCAAGTATACAAGACAAAAAATGCTTGCTTTGAATCACTTCGCCTTCGTAATTCTTAAACAAATGTAAGATAATTATACATCACATTTTGTGCTATTTACTCATTTTAACATTTGTTATCTAAAATAGATAACATAAATACAAACAACTTAAAATCAATATATTACACCTCAAGTAATCTACAATAAGAATAATATATTGTTATATTTAGTTAAAATAATGAGTATACAATGATATATTATTAAATTTACCTATACAGTCGAAAACTGTTACTTAAAAATATTTTACAAATACCGATAGGACTTTTTATAGTATATAAAAAAACTATTTTATTGGACATTACCATAGACAATGCAAGCAAAATTTATTAAAGAGTTACTTCATAAGAATGAAAGTTCTCAATCCTTTTTAGACAAAAAGCGTATTGAAAAGTTTACCGACAGCCTTTTTCATTTTTTATTTCAATTAGAAGACAAAAAATACCTATGTGAAAAGGCTATAGATATTCGCATACAAGGTTTGAAAAATGAGTTAACTTCTATTGTTTTTAATATCAATCAAAATGGTGATAAATCCAACATAATTACCAAAGAGTTCTTTGATGCCTTACCGCAAATTTATTTCACTTTACAAACCGATGCAGATGCTATATTAAAAAATGACCCAGCAGCAACTTCCCTACAAGAAGTATATATTGCATACCCAGGGTTTTATGCCATTGCTATTTATAGATTTGCTCATCAATTACAAAAGCAGAAAGTAAGTTTGTTACCTAGAATTTGGACCGAATATGCCCATAGTAAAACAGGAATCGATATCCATCCTTCTGCCAAAATTGGAAAATACTTCTGTATAGATCACGGAACAGGTATTGTAATTGGAGAAACTTGTATAATTGGAGATAATGTGAAAATTTATCAAGGAGTTACTTTAGGGGCTATTTCCGTATCTAAGGATAAAGCCAATACTACAAGACACCCTTTAATCCAAGACAATGTAATTATTTACTCCGGAGCCACTATTTTAGGAGGAGATACTATCATTGGACATGATAGTGTTATCGGTGGTAACGTATGGTTAACCAAGAGTGTAGATCCAAACTCGATTATATACAGCAAGAGTAAAGTGTATACAAAAGACCAACAATCTGCCCCCAAACCTATTAACTTTATTATTTAATGCTACCTTTAAGTAAAAAATAAGAATTATGAAATTAGACAACATCCTACAGGCTATTGGAAATACGCCTCATGTAAAAATAAATAAGCTTTTTAATCCCGATATCAATGTTTGGATTAAATTAGAAAAACAAAACCCGGGAGGAAGCCTAAAAGACCGTATTGCCTTAGCTATGCTTATGCAAGCACAAGAACAAGGCCTTATCAATAAAGACACTACTATAATTGAACCAACCTCTGGAAATACAGGAGTTGGTTTAGCAATGGCTTGTGCAGTTCTAGGGTATAAATTAATCTTAGTTATGCCTGAGTCCATGAGTATTGAAAGGAGAAAACTTATGGCTGCCTATGGAGCTAAGTTCGTCCTTACTCCTAAAGAATTAGGAACTGCTGGATCGGTGGCAAGAGCTAATGAATTATCCTTAGAAACACCGAATTCTTGGGTACCTCAACAATTCAACAACCCTGCAAATCCAGAAATCCACAGACAAACAACAGCTCAAGAAATCCTAAGAGATTTCCCAGAAGGAATTGATTACCTAGTAACTGGCGTAGGAACAGGAGGTCATATCACAGGTGTAGCAGAGGTATTAAAAAAGGAATTCCCCAACTTAAAGGTATATGCAGTAGAGCCTTCAAACTCTCCTGTATTAAGTGGAGGAAAACCAGGGCCACACTCCCTTCAAGGTATTGGAGCAGGTTTTGTCCCAAAAATTCTAAATCCTTCAATTTTTGATGGTATTCTGACAGTGGACAAAGAAAAAGCTTACCAATACACTAATGCAATAGCAAGTAAAGAAGGTATTCTAGCAGGTGTATCCACTGGAAGCTCTCTTGCTGCTATTGAGCAGTTATTACCACAAATCCCAAAAGGATCTACCGTATTAACCTTTAACTATGATACAGGTGAGAGATATTGGTCAGTAGATGAATTATTTGACGAGAAATCTGCTGAAATAAAGTAATATAACAACAAGAGCCCCATAATTAATCAAATATTGGGGCTTTATTTTTTACTAAAGGCCCTAAAATTGGCAATGTTATATAAACGCTAACAAAATTTTTAGAATTAAATGTGTAGTTTTGTGCAAATTAGAAATTAATAAACTATCATGTTAAAAAGATCATTGCTTATTGCAAGTATTGCTTTTGTATCTTTATACTCTTGTGCACCAGCACAGCAAAGGCAACAAGTAAAACCTACTACAGAACTAAATAATATAGAACTAGAAGGAAAACTTTACGCAGCTGTTTTTCAACAAAACGCAGCTGAATACCAAGCACTTTGCCTACAAGCCTTTAACATTGCTAGATTGCAATTAGACAATATTCTACAACAAGAGCACCAAAAACCTATCGCTATTGTAACAGATATAGATGAAACTTTCTTAGACAACTCCCCTTATGCAGTTCAAATGGCAAGAGAAGGTAAGTCCTTTAGCCAAGAATCTTGGAATAAGTGGACTATAAAGGCTGACGCAAAGCCAGTTTTAGGTAGCCTTGACTTTTTTAACTATGCAGCTTCAAAAAACGTAGAGGTATTTTATATCACAAACCGTGGAGAATTAGATAAAGAAGGAACAATCCAAAACTTAAAAAAATATAATTTCCCTTTTGCAGATAACGATCATGTTATTGTAAGAACAGCTGAATCAAGCAAAGAGACTCGTCGCGAGGACTTAAACAAAACACACGAAATCGTATTATTATTAGGAGATAACTTATCGGACTTCTCTGCTGCTTTTGATAAGAAGAGCCAAGAAGAAAGATTACAAAATGTTATTTCCAACCAAGACTTATTTGGTAAGAAATTTATTGTATTTCCAAACTCAGGATATGGAGATTGGGAAGCTGCTTTATTTAATTACCAAAAAGATCTAACTCCTTCCCAAAAAGACGCTATATACAATCAAAGCGTGATTGGATTCTAAAAAACATAAACTAATAATCATTATCAAATAAACATGAAAAGATTTTTTACATGCAGCCTTATTTTAACTCTATTTATGGGAGTTACAAGTTGCTCTAATAGTGATGACACTATTATTCGCCCGGAAGAAAACATTGAAATATTTGCTGGAAACTGGGAAACAGATGAGCTAACTTATGATATACCAGGACTACATAGTGGTACGTTTAAATTCGTACAATTAAGCGGTAAATTCGGTGCAGAATACCCTTATAAAGAAGTATATAAAATCACCTCTCAAGACCAAATTACTTTATCTCAGTACACTGAAGACGGAACTCTTATTAAGTCATACACAGGTAAAGTACAAGGGAAAGACATCGTTTTTGAAGGATTTGAAACAAGAACAATTACTAAAGCAAATGAAGCTCAATTTGTTGTTTCTTACCCAATGACATTAATGGGAACAACAGCTAAAGTTCAAGTAACTACTTTAAAGCAAGCTGAAATGGAAGACTTCATAGGTACTTGGAAAACAGATAGACTAGCTTATGATATCCCTGATGTTCACAGTGGTGAATATGCATTTTCAGAAATGCCACCAGTATCAGATCCAAATCGTATTATTGAAGAACAAATCACTATTGCTTTAGATAGTAAAACAGATGGATTAATTGCTACTTTAGTTCAAATTACAGCAAAGGGAGACAAGCTTGATCCAGTGGTTTCTCCTATTAGCGAGGATTTAACAGTTAAGTTCGGAGATTCTGTAAGAACCTTTATTACTACAGACAGAAGTACTTTATATTCTACTTATAAGTTTACTCTTTTTGGAACAACTGCAAATGCAGAAGTTTCTTATATAAAATTATAACTCTACTGAATTAACACAGTTTCAAAAACGCCTCCATAATATATGGGGGCGTTTTTTATTCTCCCCCTTATTCCCTTTTTAAAAGTCTACATACGCTTCAACTTGCTTACCAATATAGGTGTAAAATATTAGCATACTAAAATTTCCAATTAAAAGTAAAGTACCCTATATAAAAATCCCTTACAGCCTATTAGAACTCCTAGTAAATTCTGGTACTATCACCTTTTTTACAAATAGTAAATACACCACTGTATTATTCACTATAAATATACACATCCCATTAACAAAACATACAAAAACCACACAAACTCCTTATATTCTAAAAAAACTACTTTTGAAAAATTAGGCGATTTTTATCACATAAGAACATTTACTTTACATAAAAAAACGTATATTTCTTGATTAGAATAATTCTTTTTTATTATGCAGACATCCGCACCAAAGAAAATCACCCTTTTACAGGCGTTAATTCCAATGGTCTTTTTAATTAGCCTTTTGGGCTTTAATGTTTTTATATACCAAGCTGAGTCTTTACGTGGTAGTAATCAATTTATATTGCTTCTAGCTGGTTTACTAGCCATCTTTATAGGATTATACAATAGAGTACCATATGACAAAATGCTTAATAAAGTAAGCAAAAACGTCAAAGACACTACTATGGCTATCTTCATTCTACTATTGGTAGGAAGTTTGTCTGGAACATGGCTTTTATCTGGAGTAATTCCAACAATGATATATTACGGATTACAAGTTTTAAACCCACATGTATTTTTGCCATGTTGTGTGATAATTTGTTCAATCATCTCGGTTTCTACAGGAAGTTCATGGACTACCTCAGCAACGGTGGGAATTGCACTTATTGGAATTGGAAATACTATGGGTATTAACCCGGCTATTAGCGCAGGTGCTATTATCTCAGGAGCTTACTTTGGAGATAAGCTATCCCCTTTATCCGATACAACCAATTTAGCTGCTGCTATTGCAGGAACCGATCTTTTTACACATATTCGTTATATGATGTATACAACAGTTCCCACCTATGTGGTTACTCTTTTAGCTTTTGTAATTATTAGTTTTAATATGGATGTATCCACTAGCATTGATATTAGCGAAACTCTAGAGGCTATTGAACAAACATTTAATATTTCTCCTTGGCTATTTTTAGTACCAGTGATGGTAATTTGCTGTATTTTATTTAAAGTAAAACCAATTATGGCTTTACTTATTGGTACAATCTTAGGAGCTATTTTCGCTTTAATCTTCCAACCAGAGTTAGTTGGTCTAGTTGGTGGAGCTCAAAAAGTAGGTGATTTAGATATCATTACGGGATATAAAGGCCTTATGAATGCCATTACCACAGATATAGAAATTATTTCTCCTATGGAGAGTCTAAATAGCTTATTCAAAGCAGGAGGTATGAAAAGTATGCTAAACACAGTTTGGCTTATTTTATGCGCTATGTTCTTTGGCGGTATTATGGAATCTATTGGAGCTTTAAAGAAAGTAACTAAATCCTTACTAATATTTGCAAAGAGTACTTTTGGACTTTTTGCCAGTACGGTAACAAGTTGTATAGCAGTAAACATTACAGCCTCTGAGCAGTACTTATCTATTGTTATTCCAGGCAAAATGTTTGCCAAAGAATACCAAAAAAGAGGCCTTGCACCGGAGAATTTAAGTAGAACACTAGAAGATGGAGGGACAGTAACCTCTGTACTTATTCCATGGACTACTTGTGGAGCTTATCACGCAGGTGTATTAGGAGTGGAAACTCTTGCGTATTTACCTTATGCTTTCTTTAATTTAATTAGCCCAATTATGACTTTATTATTTGTGGCTTTCTCCATTAAGATTAGACGTATTTTTACTCCAAATAAAGAACAGCAACTTTCTTAGTAAATAAACATCAATATAAAGGGGGCTATTTCAAATGAAATAGCCCCCTTTATATTATACACAAGATAGCTAACTACCCATCTATTACAAGGCATTGAAGTACTTAAACATCCTTATCCCTTAGAGGTGCCTCTTATACTTACGTCAGCAGTAAATGTAACAAGAGCATTTACATGTTTTGCATTTATTGTACAAATAAATGTATTTCCCTCACATTCCCCTTAGGTTAAACAGTTTTACTTTTCATTCCATGATAAAGTAAATACCAAATAAAACGCCCTTATATATCATTTATATAAGGGCGTTTTCTATACTATAGCTTTTTTACTTAGCATTTTGAATTGCTTGTAAAGAGCTTCCAATTATTATCTAGAATAATTTGGCGCTGATTTAGTAATAGTAATGTTATGAGGGTGGCTCTCTCCAATACCTGAAGCTGTTAATTGTACAAAACGTGCAACTTCTTGTAGTGTTGGAATATCTTTAGCTCCACAGTATCCCATACCTGCTCTTAAACCACCGATGAACTGTAACATACTCTCGTTTAATTCACCTTTGTAAGCTACTCTTCCTTCGATACCTTCTGGAACTAATTTCTTCACATCATCTTCCACATCTTGGAAGTAACGATCTTTAGAACCTTGCTTCATTGCTGCAACAGACCCCATTCCACGGTAAGCTTTGAATTTTCTTCCTTCAAAGATAATTGTTTCTCCTGGAGATTCTTTTGTACCAGCTAACATAGAACCAAGCATTACACAGTCCGCACCAGCTCCAATAGCCTTAGGGATATCTCCTGTGTAACGAAGACCACCATCACCAATAACAGGAACACCTGTTCCTTTTAAAGCAGCAGCAACTTCCATAATAGCAGAGAATTGAGGAAACCCTACTCCTGCAACAACTCTTGTTGTACAGATAGAACCTGGTCCAATTCCAACTTTAACAGCATCTGCACCGTTTTCAACTAAGAATAAAGCAGCCTCTGGAGTAGCAATGTTTCCAACCACTACGTCGATTTCAGGGAAAGCAGCTTTTACTTGTTTTAAAACACCAACAACTCCTTGAGTATGTCCGTGAGCTGTATCGATAATTAAAGCATCTACTCCAGCTTTTACTAAAGCTTCTGCTCTATCTACTGCATCTGCAGTAACTCCTAAAGCAGCTGCTACACGTAAACGACCAAATTTATCTTTATTAGCGTTAGGTTTTAAAGTTAATTTTGTGATATCGCGGAAAGTAATTAATCCTACTAATTTATAATCTACATCTACCACTGGTAGTTTTTCGATTTTATTTTGTTGAAGGATCTCTTCTGCTTGTGGTAAAGTTGTACCTTGTTTTGCAGTTACTAAGTTTTCCTTAGTCATTACCTCTGTAATAGGTCTTGAGAATACTTTCTCAAAACGCATATCTCTATTGGTAATAATACCTTTTAAAACACCATTTTCATCCACAATTGGAATACCTCCAATGTTATACTCAGCCATTGCTTGTTTAGCATCACCAACAGTTGCAGTTAGAGGAAGAGTAACAGGATCCAAAATCATACCTGATTCTGCTCTTTTTACTTTTCTAACCTCTTTGGCTTGCTGCTCTGTAGTCATGTTCTTGTGGATCACTCCGATTCCACCTTCTCTTGCCATAGCAATAGCCATATCGCTTTCCGTTACTGTATCCATAGCTGCAGATACAATAGGAACGTTTAATGTTATGTTTCTTGAAAAATTTGTTTTTAAACTTACCTCGCGTGGTAATACTTCTGAATAGTTAGGAACTAATAGAACGTCATCGTAAGTTAGTCCTTGACCGATGATTTTAGCTGTGTGTGCTTTCATGTGCAATTGTAGTTGAATTGCACGCAAATTTAGCTTTTTTAAATCAATTAAAAAAATCTAGTGGTAAAAATTAAATATTTTTAACGCCTCGTTGTAAGAACTCTCGAAAGACATTGCATTTAAATTGGTATCTATCTTATTTGCAGTAAAGTAACTCAAAAGCTTTTCTGTAGGCATATTACCTATCAATTCATCTTTAGCCATTGGGCAGCCTCCATAACCTTTAATAGCACCATCAAAACGAATACAGCCCGCTTTAAAAGCAGCGTCCACTTTCTCAAACCAAGTATCTTTTGCTGTATGTAAATGCGCTCCAAATTCTATTGTAGGGTAAGCTGGAATTAAAGCAGAATATAAATAATCTATTACCTCAGGGGTAGAAGAGCCAATTGTATCAGATAAAGAAATAATTTCCACACCCATTTGAGCTAAACGCTCTGTCCACATACCAACAATATCTACATTCCATGGATCTCCATAAGGATTTCCAAATCCCATAGATAAGTAAGCCACTACTTTTTTATTGTTCTTAGCGGCAATATTTAATATTTCCTGTAGACTTATTAAAGAATCCGCAATAGTTTTATGGGTATTTCTCATTTGAAAGTTCTCCGAAATAGAAAATGGGAAGCCCAAATATTCTATCTCTTTATGCATAGCTGCCATTTCAGCCCCTCTAGTGTTAGCAATAATAGCTAGAAGCTTACTTTGGGTTCTACTTAGGTCCAATCCTTGCAAAACTTCTTGAGTATCTTGCATTTGAGGGATAGCTTTTGGCGAAACAAAACTACCAAAGTCAATACTATCATACCCTACCCTAAGTAAGGATTGAATATATTGAATCTTCAAAGAAGTTGGAATAAACATTTTAATGCCTTGCATAGCATCGCGAGGGCATTCTATAATTTTAACTTTTGCTTGCATACTCCCAAATATAAAGGAATTATAGGGAATTTACCAAACGTAAAAAAAATAATTTCCTCCTACTTCTTTTAAGTGTATTGGCTCATAAAAAAACAGGTTTCTCAAAGAATTACTTCTTTTAAAAAACCTGTTTTAAAATATTGTATTTATATCCCTCTATAATAAACTAAACCAAAGGTACAGTCCTAAAAAACCAAACAGCAAAATTTGCACCCACTTTATAATAGTAGTAAAAAGTTTACTAGTAGTAATAAAGGTTGCAAAGTATCCAGCAATGGTACAGATTAACCCAAAGACCACAAGTGCTTGTCCAATAAAGATAAGTCCTAAGATAAAAACTTGCTCCTTTATACTGTAAATGCTATCGGTGACCAAAAACCCTGGAAAAAGACCAAGAAAGAACATCATTACTTTAGGGTTTAGGACATTCATCCAAAATCCCTTTTGTACAAATGCGAAAAAGCCCACTTTCTGGGTAGAACCACTTTCGATGGTAATGCTACTCTTATCTCTAAAAATAGCTACACAGAGCCACAGTAAATAAGCTCCACCTAAGAACTTTACAATACTGAAAGCCAAATTAGAGGAAACAATCAAGTTTGAAATACCAAAGGCAAATAAGCTTAGATGCACTACTAGTCCGCATAAAAGCCCTGCAACGATGGCATAACCAGATTTGCGTCCATGGGTAACGGTTTGAGAAATAACAAACAAAACATCGGGTCCTGGACTAATGGCCAATAACACACTTGTTATTAGAAAACCATAGAGGATATGATCTGGCATTACTACTTCTTAGAAGCTAAGATTCGCTGGTTTATTTGTTTAATTAAAGCTGGTCCCTCATAGATAAATCCACTATAAAGCTGGATTAAGCTAGCACCTGCTTCTAACTTGTCTATAGCATCTTGAGCGCTGTGAATACCTCCTACTCCAATAATAGGGAAAGCTTTATTACTTTTCTCAGATAGAAAGCGAATTACTTCAGTACTTCTCTGAGTTAAAGGTTTTCCACTTAATCCACCCATTTGCTCTTTATTAGAAGACATTAAATTATCTCTTGAAATAGTAGTGTTAGTAGCAATTACACCTGCAATTTTTGTCTGTGTTACAATCTCAATAATATCCATTAATTGCTCATTAGTTAAATCCGGAGCTATTTTAAGTAAAATTGGTTTAGGGTTGCTCTTAGCGTTATTTTTAACTTGAAGTGCATTTAATAAAGCCATCAATGGTTCTTTATCTTGCAAAGCTCTTAAATTAGGGGTATTTGGAGAACTCACATTTACCACAAAATAATCTACATAATCAAATAAAGCATCAAAACAGTAATTGTAATCTAAAATAGCATCCTCATTAGGAGTATTCTTATTCTTACCAATATTACCGCCAATTAAAGTACCTTTATTTTTTCTGAGTCTTTCAACAGCCTGTTCTACTCCACCATTATTAAATCCCATACGGTTAATTAAACCTTGATCTTCTCTTAGACGAAAAAGTCTAGGTAGCTCATTTCCTGGTTGCCCCTTTGGAGTTAATGTTCCGATTTCTATAAATCCAAAACCGAAATTTTCCAATTCACTGTATAATTTTGCATCTTTATCCAAACCTGCAGCAAGTCCAACAGGGTTTTTAAATTTCAATCCGAAAACTTCTGTTTCTAATCTTGGATCATTAATTTGACAATTTGCTCTAATCAATGCAGATACACCTGGTATTTTATTTAATATTTTTAAACTATTAAAGGTGAAATGATGCACCTTCTCTGGATCAAATTTAAAAAGTATGGGTCTAATTAAGCTTTTATACATTGTGTATCTAATTTGTTGCGTGTTAATTTGGTTGCAAAGGTAATACTTTTAGCCTTAGTTTTAAAAGGAGTTATTTAGGTTTTAGCAAATTACATTAAGGCTTGTATAATTATCAGAATAAAAATACAAATAGCAGATAAAAAACATTTTCTTTCAATAAAAACACCTAAAAACATTGGGTTTTCACAATCTTCTTTAGTAAATTGCGCCTTTAAATCAATAGCTATGTCAAAATACGCTTATAAAGAGTTTGTCCAAAAATTATCCCTTAAAATAACTAAATCCCAAATTATCACAAACCCCTTACAACTACTCGCTTACGGTAGTGATGCGAGCTTTTATCGCCTTACTCCAAAAGTGGTTGTTTTCGTTAAAAACGAAGCCCAAGTAAGGGAGTGTTTATTGCTAGCTGATAAATTAAAATTAGCTGTTTGCTTTCGCGCAGCAGGAACTAGCCTATCGGGACAAGGCATAACGGACTCTATCTTAATAGTAGCAACTAGCCATTGGCAAGAATACGAGGTTTTAAATGAAGGATTACAAATTAAACTTCAACCCGGAATTAGAGGTATAAAAGCAAATCAGCTTTTAAAACCATATGGCAGAAAGATTGGACCAGATCCTGCCTCTTTAAACGCAGCAATGATTGGTGGAATTGCTGCCAATAATGCAAGTGGTATGTGCTGTGGTATTTCACAAAACTCCTATAATACTATTAAAGATATCCGTATAGTATTACAAGATGGGACTGTGCTAGATACTAGCGATAACCAAAGCGTAGAGGATTTTTTAGAATCCAAATTTACTTTGGTAGAGAAAATCAAGACTCTCCACCAAAGTATACATGCAGATCCATTACTAAAGCAAACCATTGAAAATAAATTCAAGATAAAAAATACTATAGGATACAGTATTAATGCTTTTATTGACTATCACGATCCTATTGAAATTATCAAACATCTAATGATTGGTTCGGAAGGTACTTTGGGTTTTATCAGTAATATCACCTATAATACAGTGGAGAATTACGAGTTTAAATCCTGTAGCCTAGTGGTTTTTTCTGACATAGAACAAGCCGCTTTAGCTGTACCTATCTTAAAGCAAACTCCGGTAATGGCCGTGGAGTTAATGGACAGAAATAGTATCACTACTATTGAAGATGACCCATTAGCGCCTTCCTTTTTCAAAGACTTACCTGAGCAAACTTGTGTTCTTTTAATAGAAACCCAGGCCCATAGTGAAGAGCAATTAATTCAAAATCAGCTTTTAATCACTAAAGCCCTTGAAAGGGTAACTACCCTAGCGCCTTTTAGTTTTACAAGTGATCCTGTTTTATATGCTTTTTATTGGAAAGCAAGAAAAGGTCTTTTGCCAAGTGTAGGAGCCCTAAGAGAAGCTGGAACAACTTGCATTATAGAAGATGTAGCCTTTAAAGTAGAGGATTTAGCCAAAGGAGCTATAGCTCTTCAAGAATTATTTAAAGACTTACACTATTACGATGCAGTGTTATTTGGACATGCCTTACAAGGAAATTTACACCTTGTATTCTCTCAAGATTTCTCCAATGAACTTCAAGTAAGAAGATATGGCATGCTAATGCAAGGCTTAAGTGATATCGTAGTCAACCAATTTGGTGGATCATTAAAAGCAGAACATGGGACTGGTAGAAATATGGCCCCTTTTGTAGAAATGGAATGGGGAGAGAAGGCCTATAGTATTATCAAAGAAATCAAGGCGATATTCGACCCAGTTAATTTACTTAACCCAGGGGTTATTATTAACAATAATCCCAAAGTTCACTTACAGGATTTAAAGCCATGTGAGGCAACTAGCCCAATTATTGATAGTTGTATAGAATGTGGGTTTTGTGAACCCAACTGCGTTTCTCATAATTTAACTCTATCCCCAAGACAAAGGATAGTAGTGGCTAGAGAAATTCAACGCTTAAAAAACAGAAAAGTAGATTCTACAGAATTGGACAACTTAAAGAAATACAGAGAATACTATGTAGACCAAACTTGTGCTATAGATGGACTATGCTCTCTTGCATGTCCAGTTTCCATTGATACAGGAGAATACGTAAAGAGCTTCCGCGAGAAAAAGATTCCTTCCAAGGAAAAACTAGACGTTACCTTCACTCCTATTAATCTAGCCGCCTTAACAGCTCGAGCCAGAATTGGATTAAAGGCTTTAAGCATGATTCAAACTATAATAGGCAATAAAAACATGCTTAATCTCTCTACTCGCTTTAGAAGATTATCCAATAACACCTTGCCTCAATGGAACCCAGCAATGCCAGGTGCTTGTAAAACAAAGCTTAAAAAGACAGAACCACATGCCACTACAAAAAAGCAAGTAGTCTATTTTGCCTCATGTATTAACCGAACTATGGGTAAATCCAAGGATTATCCAAGTGAAGACAAAGACCTTGTACAAACTACTTTAAATATATTAGAGAGAGCCGGATATGATGTTATCCTTCCTGCTGATATCAACTACCTATGCTGCGGAATGCCTTTTGCTAGCAAAGGGTATGCACAAAAAGGAGCACAATTCACCGAGGCCTTAGAGGATGCTTTAAATATTGTTTCTCACTATGGAGAGATTCCAATCCTTTTTGACATGAGTCCATGCTTCCATCATTTTACTCAACAAGAATTTGATCATAATTTACAGATTTTTGACCCAATTTCCTTTATGCTAGAAAAGGTAATGCCGGTTTTACCTATTACAAAATCTTTAGAACAAATTGACATATTCGCAGTTTGCTCGGTTAAAAAGGATAATTTAGAAGCAAAACTGATAGAACTTGCTAATTTATGCAGCACTAATGTAAACGTACTAGAGAGTAATTGTTGTGGATTTGCTGGAGATAAAGGATTCTTTTTTCCAGAACTTAACCAATTTGGAACCAAAGACCTAAAAGAGCAAATTACCCAAAACACCCAAGGGTGCTTCACAACAAGTAGATCTTGTGAAATTGGACTGTCTAACCACACACAGGAAAATTTCAAATCAGTTTTTTATCTTGTAGACCAAGTAACCCAAAACTCAAGCCCGTTTTAAAATAAAATACCTTAATATAAAAGCCCTTTACTTAAACAGTAAAGAGCTTTTATATATTAAAATCATTATTACATATTAGCATTAGTCTATTTTTAAATCGGAAATAGCGGCCAATCTACAACTATTACCCCTTATCAATAAAATAACTGCTATTATTTCTTACCATTAATAGGCAGAGTAAGTTTTTGCCAACCACTGTTTCTAGAAGCTTCTACAGATAATTTACTATACCCAGATTTGGTCGATTTCACAGGAATTAATGTCAATAATTTCACAATATCCTCCTTATCAACTTCTATATTCTGCGGCAAATCAACACTCTTTTTACTCTTCCAGGAAACATTGCTAATAAATAATGCCCATCCCTTACAACTAATCCATTTTGAATCAGCTCTATGACCCTACTGATAAACAATATTGGAAATTGATTAGCAGCATCTTGATCGTAAAAGTTCCAATACTGAGGCAATACAATAAATAACTCTATCCTTGGAGTACATAGATCATACAGCCCATAAGTAAATAACATTCTATTATTTACAGGCACTAATTTCAATTGCATCTTTCCTATTGCAAGGAGCGTAGGAATATTAAATGGTAAAAACTCGATCAAACTTTAAAGATAAATACTCTAGGATTCCACTAGCTTTATCCTCTATCCAATCTAGCAAGACAAAGTGACTCTTAGCTCCGGCTTTAATTAAAAGCTCTTCAATATCTTTTTTACCTCTACCTTTTTCTTCATCTAGAGGTAAGTACCCAGTTAAGTGCATTCTATTTACATCTGCTCCATGGTCGATTAAGGTTTTTACTATTTCATAATTCCCTGACATCACTGTACTCATTAATGGAGAAATCAAATCCGTAGTGTTACCATCTACTTTTGCCCCATTTTCTAGTAGCCATAAAACGCAGTCCATTTTATTTTCTTGTCCGGCATACCCCAAGACTGTTTTATATTTAGTTAAGGATTGATCTAAAGGAATCTTAGATACCTCACTAATGAAAACTAGTGTTTCTAAATCACCATGTACAACTGTGTATTCTAAAGCAGAATCATAAACAGAAACATACTCTTCAAAAAAAGAAGGATATTGTTGCAACAACTTCTCAATCTCGCTAAACTTTTTCTGGTCTAAAAAGAGCTTCAAAGCTCCTAATTATCTCTCTATCCATCCTGGCTAGTCTTTCCAAATTACGCGAATATTCTTCTTCTTTCACACTTAATCAAACATCTAAAACTACTGTTTATCATCCAAGCTCCCAGTTCTGTAGATAACTACAAAAATCTTCAAAGCTAGGTGCTACAGGTAGTAATCCTTCCATTAAATCATATTCATGATAAAATACTTTTACAACACCCGTTTTAAGATCCATCCAAATGGTATTTCCACAACCATCATCTGCAAATGGAATATGCGTTTGACTTAAGGCAAAGATCTCTGGATTTTCACTTTCCTTAATGCACTGTATTTCAATCATATTGGCTAAAGTAAGAAAGAACTCCACTTCAATTTTATCCCAACTACCTTTTTCAATAGGGAAAAACTTACTCCTAAAGATCATTGCGCCTCTGGGAAATTGTATCCCATCATAAATTCGATATACATCCATAAAACTATCTACACCTGTAGCCGAACAGCCCTTTATTACATCTAAAATATCAGGATCCGATAAGGAAGAGTCTTTACCAATAAATAATAACTCTTTATTTTTAAATATTTTCATTATAATGTAAAATTTAAGTACAGTACTCATTATAAGGCCGCCTTTATATTCTTATTAAAAAAGGGTAGTCAGCAAGGTTTTTATTTTAGATAAACATCCTCCTCAGGAGCCTTGGGATTATATAGTATAACTATGTGCTCCCCTACTTCTAAAGAGGCACTTATTTGCTTTCTATACATTGTAAGTGTCGTTCCATCAGGCAAAGAGACTAGTAAATCATAACTACTTTACTTACTGCCATATTTTGTAATTCTAGGGGGATAAACCTTTTCAACTACAGCATTTGCCTGACTGTAAGTACTTAATTTTTGAGTCAGCTCACTTTGCTTAGCCTTATAGTCAAATAAAGTAATAGCCGCTGAGAAAAACATACAACAACCAACAGCAATAATTATATATTTTTTATTCATTCCTTATAAGGTGTTAATTTTTTTTTGCACTATCACAAGCTACCTTATACTGATAGTAAAGCTAAAATTAGGTAAAGCTAAAAAACAAAAAGTGATAAAAAAACAAAACTCATTACCCACAGGAAATTAGAAAATATCCTATAGATAATGAGCTTTATGGAATATAAACGATTTTGGAAATATTACTTCTTTTCCTTTGATATCTGATTTACCAAAATAATACGTAAACTAGAAGCATCCATTGGAGCATTTTCAACTTGCTCTGAACGAACCTCTAATTTATACTCATATCCTGGTTCATAAGTAAAACCTTCAATAGAAGAATACATCATTTCCCAAGGAGCATCTTCACTTTGTTTTACTTGCATACATTTTTGTGGAGCTACTCCAACACAGTCGGCTAATTCACTAGCTACAAACAAAGTAAATAAGTCTTGCAACTCTTCTTGAGGAAGATTCTCTAAAGCTGCATTATACTGTTCTTCTGCAGTAGTTTGTATACTGTGATTTTCTTTACTTTTATCCGATTTACAACTGGCAAATAAAAAAATACCAATACTCATAAATGCAATAACTCCAAATTTTCTCAACATATATATTATTATTAAGGGTGTTTAATAATCTATTATTCTCTCTAAAGGCCTTAAATCCTAAGGATTGAATAATCAAATATCGTGCATATTTTTGAATTAGCTACACCTGTGAAAATAAAAATCACTCACCACTTTATAAGTATCGTTACCAATAAATAGCAAAAAGACTAATTTTACCAACACTTTAAACAACTTATAAGTTTAAATACTACATAAAAATTATTACTTTTTTTAAAAATAAAGCAATTAATGATTGTATTAATTAGCTAAAAGTACTAGCGATGGTTGTAATTCAGGCTTACCTTCTACAAATTGTACTACCCAAGTGTATAAATTTTCCAATTCATGGGGTAACAAATAGTGGGTTGCTTTGCTTAATTCTTTATGAAACAAATGTGGATCAAAACTAACTCTTTGTAAAACCACTTTAGTCAAACAAAACATCTCGGAACTTTTCATAATAGGCTATATTTTTTATAGTGTATCAAATATAATCAATTTTAGCAAAAAACACAATCCATTATTTTTTTTGTTAAAATTCAAATAATACATAAAATTATAACAATAATAAAACCAGTACCCCTATATACTCTAAAAAAAATTACTTATAAGCAACTATCATCTCTCTTTTTCCTGGAGGACCAGCCACTTTCTCTACTCTAAAACCAACATTTTGCATATTCCTTTTTATAACTCCTCTACAGGCATAAGTGGTTAGTATACCTCCTGGTTTTAAAGATTGGAACATTTTTTCAAAAATAGCCTGACTCCATAACTCGGGTTGGTAAGGGTATCCAAAAACATCAAAGTAAATCAAATCAAAAGTGTTTGCCTCAAGAACTTGCTCCTCAAAGGTATTGTGCATTTTAAGTAAAGAGAAAAAAGAACTAATCTGTTCTTTTGTATCCCATTTACATTGGTGCAACAGATCAAAGATCCTTTGATCCTCTTCTACAGAAGGAATCTGCCTATAATTTAATGCTCGTAATTCTTCTGTAGATATGGGAAACCCTTCTATAGAACTATAAGCTATAGTATTACCCCATTCTTTGGCCTTTAAATAAGTTAAAAAAGTATTTAAGCCCGTACCAAATCCCATTTCTAATATAGCTATGTCTTTTTGGTCTTTAAAATGGTGTAAGCCATTATCTAGATAAACATGTTTAGCCTCTTGGACTGCTCCATGTACAGAGTGATAAGATTCTCCCCAGTCGTTAAGAGATATACTACTAGAACCATCTTGGGTAATGATTACTGTGCGCTTCATGGTATTTTATATTTTTAAAAAAAGCAGCTACTCTTCCTTAAGTTTGCCTTTGTAAATTCACAATGTAGCCTTAGTATATAATTAGAGGTATACCCCCTTTAAAATAAGGCTAGTGTTTAAAGCTCAAAAATACTAATAATCCATGAAAATAACTCCACCCTACCTTTGTAAGTAAAAATCTAAGTCAATCCCTTTTTAATAAATCTACTAAAGTCTTCTATAATAAAAGCTTGTTTTATTCTACCCTTCTAAACATTCTGTGCATTAAAGAGGTCCAAAGCAACCTTTAAAAGGTCTCTTAGTAGCAAAAAAACGGGACCTATTAGGGTATAAAATTACTTTAATAGGTTTTTTATTATTTAAAAATTCGTTAATTTTAACCGAGATTCGCCTCCTTGAAAAGAACCTATTAATTAACGTTTTTCTTTAGTAAAGCACACTACTAAAGAATAATAGTAATAAAGCTTGTTAAGATTTGAAATTAGCTATAAAAACATATACTTATTAGAGATTCAATAATTAGCCACACAGAACAGGTGTTTTTTTTGATAAATTTGTAATATCTGTATTTATTTGATACATTGCAAGCTAATAAGACATACGAAAATTAAAAAATATTATACATAATGAGTACAATAACTGCTAAAGATTTCTCTATTCAAAAAGCTGAGTCATCTAAAATAGGAAATGTTGATTTTGCCAATGTTTCTTTTGGAACACAATTCACTGACCATATGTTAGTTTGTCACTATAAAGATGGAAAATGGGGACAAGTAGAGATCAAACCTTACGGGCCAATGTCTTTTGAACCTTCTATCAATGTTTTCCATTATGGACAAGCTATTTTTGAAGGAATGAAAGCATATAAAGATGACCAAGATAAAGTATGGTTATTCCGTCCAGAAGAAAACTGGAAACGTTTCAATAAATCTGCTGAGCGCTTAGCTATGCCACATATTGACCAAACACGTTTCATAGATGGTTTAAAATCATTATTACAATTAGACCAAGCTTGGGTACAAAAAGGAGATGGAAATGCTTTATATATCCGTCCTTTCATGGTAGGTACTCACCCAGGAGTTGTTGCAGGACCTTCTTCTGAATTCATGTTCTGTATCATCTTATCTCCAGTGCGCACTTATTACTCAGGAAAAGTAAAAGTACAAATTGCTGAATACTATAGCCGCGCGGCAAATGGTGGTGTTGGATCAACTAAATGTTCAGGAAACTACGCTGGACAATTCTACCCAACAAAACTTGCTCAAGAAGCAGGATACCAACAAGTTATTTGGACAGATGATGCTACGCATACTAAATTAGAAGAAGCAGGTACAATGAACCTTTTCTTCCGTATTGCGGATACTATCTACACTGCTCCTACTAGCGAAAGAATCTTAGATGGTGTTACAAGAAAGAGTTTAATTGACATTGCTAATTCTCAAGGAATTAAAGTAGAGGTTAAATCTATTGTAGTACAAGATTTATTAGACGCTCATGCTAAAGGAGAATTAAAAGAAATTTTTGGTTCAGGAACAGCCGTGACTGTAGGACAAATCGAAGGATTTGCTTATAAAGACAACTACTATGCTTTACCAGAGATGAAAGATGAAGATTCTTATGCATTAAAATTAAAATCTACACTTCAAGGCATTCAACAAAAACATATTGAAGATACTTTTGGATGGACTCAAACTATCTAAAACTGCTTTAAAAACAGTAGAAAAAACAAACGGCAGAACTTTTCTGCCGTTTTTTGTATCTTAATCTTAAAGGTTTTACTTACTTTTGCTAAAATTAAAAAAACATGTTTACACCTGGACAAATTAAGTTCTCTATCTTTTTTATTGTTGTTTTTGTTATCGTACTAATTATAGTATATAGAAAAGACCTCAAACTACACCGTGTTTACTATAAAAACAGGTTATGGGTTTTACTTGCTTTCCTAGCTTTTATAGGGAGCTTATTTATTTTAAAAAACCTTTTGAAATAACCTTTTAATTTATGTAGTTCTTATGAAAATCCTTCAATATTTTTTACTGTTGCTTGCACTAAGCGCCGTAGCTTTAATTGTCTTTATACTTACACAAAACCCAAGTTTTAAGGTAGAGAGACAATTCAAAGTAGATGTTCCTCAGAACATTGTATATAAATATGTAAAGGATTTAAATAATTGGTCCAATTGGATTGATTCCAAAAAGTTGGAAAATGGAACCTACGAAATAGCTATCGACAAATTAGGAGTGTATAATATACAATCCGAATACAACTACCCTTTTGATAGTATTACCCAAGACATTTTAAATGATAAGGGAATTTCTAACATTTCTTGGAAATTCGCCCAAAGTATTGACTCCACTAGTACTATAGTGGATTTTAAACTAGAGAGCGCCTTAGATTTAAAAACGAAGATTCTAACCTTTTTCAAAGGGTCTCCAAATGAGATTGCTAGAAAGGAAATAGAGAAAAACACCAATGCCTTTGAAGTGCATTTTATAAAACAATACAAAGAGTTTAAATTAGACTCCCTTGGAGTTAAATCTTATCAGGAAAACTGTTATTTAACGCTAGAGAAAAAAACAGTGCGTATCGATCAATTAAAAGATAACATTGTGGAAGACTATGCTAAACTAATGGAGTTTTGCACGGTAAATGCTATTGAAAATAACAATAAGCTTACCCTAGTGCTCTACCCATCTGCTAATGCCTCTAGCCTTACCTATCAAGGAGCCATAGCAATAGAAGAGCAAATTTTCCTTCATCCTGATGACGCCTTCCAAGTACTTTGTTTACCAAAGAGCTCCTACTATGAAACCCTGTTAAAAGGATATTATAGTCATATAGCTCCTAGTGTACAAAAAAGCCAGAACTTATTGCAACAAGCTGGTTATAGCCAAGATACAAGTACGCCTATTTTACTAGAGCTTCAAGGGGAAAATGTCTCCTCAAATCTCCCTGGTGAATGGCAAACTAAAATTGAGATTCCACTAAAAGAAATCCCTTTAATGGAAACTCAACTTATAGAAGTACTTTAAAGTGCCAAACTTGGGTTGTCTAGAATCATTTGTCTAGCACGCTGCAAGTCCTCATAGGTATCAATTCCAATACCTACATGATTAGTAATGGCCATTTTAATTCTTTTTCCATTTTCTAAGTAGCGAAGTTGTTCTAATTTTTCGCTTTCCTCTAAAAATCCAACAGGTAAAGTAGTGAAGTCCAATAAAGCTTCTTTTCTAAAGGCATAAATACCGATATGTTGGTAATAAATTGCTCCTGCTTCTTTTTCTCTTGGATAAGGAATAACCGAACGAGAGAAATAAAGAGCAGTATTGCTTCTATCCACTACCACTTTTACATTATTTGGATTTTCCACATCTTTCCAATCCTGCATTGGAGTCATTAAAGAAGCTAGATCTACTTCTTTTTTAGAGTCATTGGTAAATATCTGTATAAGTTTCTCTAGATTCTCCTTATTGATAAAAGGTTCATCTCCTTGCACATTAATTACCACATCAGCAGAAATATCCTTTACCGCTTCGGCAATACGATCACTTCCACTTTGGTGATCTGCCTGGCTCATTACTGCTTTACCACCATGGGAGGTAATTTCATTGTAAATCGCCTGGGAATCTGTAGCCACAAAAACCTCATCAAATAAATTGGTTTTCACTGTAGCTTCATAGGTTCTTCTAATTACGGTTTTACCCCCTAAATCCTGCATTAATTTAGCTGGAAAACGAACAGAGGCATAGCGTGCCGGTATAACTGCAATAATTTTCATACTTGATATTTTTGATTCTCAAAGGTAATAAACCCCTTTAAAACTTGAGACTATTTTACTGGGAAAATTTAGTCACTGAAAAACTCTTCTTTGAAGCCTATTAGATAAAGCTTACTCTTGGCTCTTGTCATAGCAGTATAAAGCCAGCGAATATATTCCACATCAATACCATCGGGTAAATAAGGCTGTTCTATAAAGACAACATCCCACTGACCACCTTGGCTTTTATGACAGGTAATAGCATAGGAGAACTTAACCTGAAGGGCATTAAAATAAGGATTTTCCTTTACTTTTTTCATTTGTTGGTACCTCGAGGTGCACTCTGGGTAATCCAAGAGCACTTCCTGATATAGGGCATTATTTTGGGCATAGGTTAATGCAGGACTCTCGCTAGTTAAAGTATCCAAGCAAATAATGGTATCAAAACTTGCCATTGTAGGATAATCTATCATACGCACCTTTACCTCTGCAAAACGAAGCCCATATAACTCTTTAGTGTTATAAATCTGTAATACCTCAATAATATCCCCATTGGCAATAAAGTCAGTCACACTAGAATCTTTTAACCAAAAGTAATTATTGCGTACTACCATTAATAAATCCCCGGCAGATACTTCACTTTCTTTATCCAAAATTCGCATGCGAATCTGCATATTATAGGCGTTTGCTCTCTTGTTAGAACGCACTATAAAGGCAGTTTCCTCTGGACCATAATTGGAATAAGAGTCAAAAATGGCATCCTGGATATCGTAACCATCAAATAGGGCTACAATATCTTTAAAGCCTTTGGTGGAAAAGGTAAAAGTATCAAAGAAATAGGAATCCAGTAGGGTTCTAAGCTCTGTGGCGTTAAACAAGATTCCAGAGTTTTGTTCTTGACGCATTACCTGATCAAGCTCAATACTCTCTACAGGCATTTGAAAAGCCAAAGACAGCTTTTGGGTATCTAAAGCAGGACTATTAACCATATTTACAGGAGGAAGCTGAGCAGAATCTCCAATTAAAATCAACTTGCAATTTTGTCCAGAATACACATAATAAATTAAATCATCTAATAGGGATCCATGCGGGTACATACTACTATCAGAGGCGCTACTATCGGATATCATCGAGGCCTCATCCACAATAAAAATGGTGTTTCTAAAGCGGTTAACTTTCATAGAAAATTGCATGGACCCACCCGATGAACTAGGTTTTGGATAGTAGATGTGCTTATGAATAGTAAAGGCTTGTCTTTGAGAGTAATTACTCATCACCTTGGCAGCCCTACCTGTCGGGGCCAATAATACAGAGGAGCGATTTACGTATCTTAAATGATTAACTACACTGGAAATAAGAGTAGTTTTTCCCGTACCTGCATACCCTTTAAGCACATAGATTTCATCCTGTACATCATTAGTTGCAAAGTCGGCTATATTTTGTAAAAAAACATCTTGTTTAAAGGTTAATTCAAAAGGAAAACTTGCCTTTAGCCCTTTGTAAAAATCTATTTGGTTTATCATATCAATGTTTTTTCTTTCTGTAATACACACAAAGATACCAAGCTTTTAAAGGGTAAACTAACATTGTAACTTAAAATGTGTAAATTTGCAGGCACACCCAAAGTTTAGAAAACCCTTAAAATTTAAAATGACTAATAGTAACTATAGACTCCTGGTTCAGGTTTCCTCGAGTAAATTTTCTTTTGTTACAAAGAATTTACACACCCAAGAGGTTACCTTTTTTGGTTCTGAGGCAATTACCAATCAACGAACTATCGAGCAACAACTTGACAGTATTTTTGAAAAATACCCGCAATTAAGTCAAGAATTTAATCACATTGTTATCTATCATGATAACACATTAAACACTTTTATACCTAAGGAGCTTTTTGACCCAAATAACCTAAGTGCTTATTTACAATACAATACAAAAGTATTTTCAACCGATTTCTTTGACCACGATTATATAGAGAATTTAGAGGTGCATAATATTCACTTGCCTTTTGTTAATTTAAATAATTACTTTATTGATAGATTTGGTAGTTTCACTTATAAAAATATCAATACAGAACTTGTGGATATTCTTTGTGATAAGACCAAGACAAAACAAGAAATATGCGCTTTTGCTTATATTCAAAAGGATCGCTTTGAGGTAGTAGTAGCTAAAGAAGGACAACTTATCTTCTTTAACTCCTTCTCTTATCAAACTCCAAGTGATTTAGTATATTTTATCCTTTTTAGTTTTGAACAATTAGCTTTAGATCCAAAACAGACGCCTTTATACTTAATGGGTAGAATCGATCAACAAGATCCTATCTATGAATTGGCTTCTCGTTTTATACAAAACACAAGTATTCTTAGTGATCACGCTTTTATTAGCGTAGATTTACTATTACATCATCAAGTACCAAAACAACATTACATACTGTTCCATTCATGAGAATAATATCTGGAAAATTAAAAGGGCGTAGAATCATCACCCCTAAAAACCTACCTGTGCGTCCAACCACAGATATGAGTAAAGAAGCTTTATTTAGCATTTTAAATCACCACTTTAATCTAACTCAACTAACTGTATTAGACTTATTTGCAGGTACAGGAAATATTAGTTATGAATTTGCCTCTAGAGGGGTGGAGCAAATAATTAGTGTTGACCAAGATTACGGTTGTATCAACTTTATAAAGAAAACAGCAAAAGAATTTGATTTAAATATCACTGCATTTAAATCCGATGTATTCAAGTTTGTAGAAAAGCACCAACAGAGCTATGACATAGTATTTGCTGACCCTCCTTATGACTTTACACAGGAGCAGTTTGAGAAAATCGTCAAAGATGTTCTTGCTACTCCCTTAATTGAAGAAGATGGAATGCTAATTATAGAACACTCTAAATTCACAAAACTAGAGCACTTAGAACACTTTAGTTTCTCTAAAAACTATGGTGGATCTGTATTTAGTTTCTTTGAATTTGAATTAGAGGAAGAAGAAGATGACCTAGAGGATTAACCTCTTTTAGTTTAAATAGCATAAAAAATAAATCCCTATAAAATTTATCTTATAAAAGAGAAATTCTATAGGGATTTCTTATAACCAAAAATAAAATGCAGACCTATAAGCCGGATTCTGTATATGTAAAAACATACCCTTATCATTTATCTAGGCCATTAATTACTCAATGGCTCCATCTGCCTACCCCTAAAGCATCGAGCGAGTAGCTCTCAATCGCTAAATATACATGGCATTTCACTGTATAGAGTTTACCTGGTTTCACTACAGCATTACCTGTACATACTTTCTGCTGCACTTGTCCTCATGCTATATAAAATACAACACGGATGGGCGTTACCCATTATACTACTCTATAGTGTCCGGACTTTCCTCTCGTTTTAAAAAAACCAGCGATAAGGCGGCCTGCATTAAGGGTGCAAAAGTAAGCCATTCTACTTTAAAACAAAACTCTTTACTATAAATATTATAGTTTTTTTACGCTGACTCTCCCACTCAAACCAATAAATTGGTAAAACTTAGCCAAAGCTTAATAGTTATAGTCCGTTAGATTGTCTTGTCAAGAGTTTTTTACTTATTTTTGTTACAATAATCAACAACTAAAAAAGGTGGGATTTACAAAGACTACAGAACAAGCTTCCTTATATGATAACCTACAGGATATGTCTCCTGAGCAAATCCTATATAGCATTAATAAAGAAGATCAAAGTGTGGCTCTATCGGTAGAAAAAGCAATGGACCAAATACTTAAAGTGGTTCAAGAGGTAACAAAGAAATTAAAACACAATGGTCGTTTATTTTACATTGGAGCTGGAACATCTGGCCGACTTGGTATTTTAGACGCCTCAGAATGCCCACCAACCTTTGGAGTAGATCACAATTGTGTCATTGGATTAATTGCCGGTGGTGACAAGGCTATACGTACAGCTGTAGAAAATGCAGAGGACAATATGTATCAGGGCTTCAAAGATCTTCAAGAGTATAACATCAACCAAAAAGATATTGTTTTGGGTATTGCCGCCTCAGGAACCACTCCTTACGTGCTTGGGGCATTAGAGTCTTGCAAGCAAAATGGTATTCTAACAGCTGGATTAACCTGTAATGAAAATAGCCCTTTAGCCCAACTAGCTGACCTTCCCATTGAAGTAGTAGTAGGTCCAGAGTTTTTAAGTGGAAGCTCGCGCATGAAAGCCGGGACTGCCCAAAAAATGGTCCTTAATATGATTACTACCAGTGTTATGATTGGACTTGGAAAAGTCCATGGAAATAAGATGGTAGACATGAGAATGACCAATGAGAAATTAATACAACGAGGTGCTCAAATGCTTGTGGAACAATTACAAATTGACCATCAAAGCGCAGTAGAGCTCTTAGAGAAATATAAAAGCGTACGAAAAGTACTTGATAATTATAAATCCTAAACAAATGCAACAACACCATACAGATCGAAAATTATTACATAAAGGAGTTCGCTTCCTTCTATTTGCTCTTCCTTTATTTTTTATAGGGCCAATTGTTTTACACAGTTCATTAAAAAACCAGAATCACCCCCTATTCGCCTTTGTTTTCGGACTTGCTTGCTTTATTTGCCTAAGCTCTATGTTCTTATTATTCAAAGGATTACAAACAATAATAAAATCACTTTTTTCAAAATAATTTACTATGATAAAGTCTAAATTACTTTATTTACTACCTCTGGTAGCTTTAATTACTACCTCATGTTATAAACAAGAGAGAAACTGTCAAAATTTCAAAACAGGTAATTTTGAATTTATTGCCACTATTGATGGAGTAGAAAAAATTTCTCGCTTTACACGAACAGAAGACTACGAGATAGAAACTTTTGAAGGTAAAACCGACACCTCTTCTATTCGTTGGGTAAATGATTGCGAATATGTACTTCAAAAACTACACCCTAAGAACATGGCAGAACAAAAAGCCATAAGTATGAAGATTATTACCACAGATGGTAATACCTGTGTCTTTGAATATGGTATTTTAGGAGACACCAGAAGAGAAAGAGGTACTCTCACTAAAGTATCCGACTTATAATACCTGCTAAATTATGGAAGCACTCTTAAATGTAGATAGCATAGTAGCCTTTATAACCTTAACTTTCCTAGAGATAATTCTAGGAATTGACAACGTTATTTTCATCTCGATTGTAACGGGTAAATTGCCCGAAGATCAGCGAAAGAAAGCTACAAAAATTGGACTTTTCCTTGCCATGTTTTTACGTATAGCCTTACTTTTTGGAGTTACATGGCTTATTGCAATGGAAAAAACTCTCTTTAGTGTTAATTGGTCTTGGTTTAGTGCTAACTTTAATGGACAAGCTCTTATTTTATTTGGAGGAGGTATATTCTTAATTTATAAGTCAACCAAAGAAATACATGAGAAAATTGCCCACGTACAACAGCACCAGCCAATAGACACTCCTAGTAATGCAAAAAGCATAGCCTATAAATCTTTCTCTAATATTATCTTACAGATACTAATGATCGATTTAATCTTCTCAGTGGATAGTATATTAACTGCTGTAGGAATGACAAACGGGCTTGCAGGAGCTTTATACATTATGATTGCTGCAGTAATTGCCTCTGTAGGTGTAATGATGCTTTTCGCAGTACCTATTGGAAATTTCGTCAACAAAAATCCAACGATACAAATTTTAGCTCTATCGTTTTTAATTTTAATCGGCTTTATGTTAACCACTGAGAGTATGCATATATCCCATGCTGTGTTAGCAGGACAACCAATTGGAGCAGTTCCTAAGGGATATCTATATTTTGCTATCGCATTTTCATTGATTGTAGAATTTATCAATATGCGTATTAGAAAAAAATCTGCTGCTTAAAAGAGTATATTCCATAATTTAATAATTATAATAACAACAGTTGACAAATCTTTTTGCTTTGTAATTGTTATGTAAAATAACTTGGTAAGCCAAAAGCGCTTTACCATATATAAAACTACTTTAATACTCCTTGTTTTTAAGGGTGTTAAAGTAGTTTTTTGTTTACACTATAAATTCAATTAGAGGACTTCACTGAGTCATTTTACCTTTTTTAAAGGCTTACTCTGCCAAACAGGCCTCTTTGTATCTATTATAGGATAAATCTTTAACACAAAAGGCCCCCTTTTAAAAAAGAAGACCTTCTATAATATAGAATATGAAATACTTAAAAATCAGCATTATACCATTTTGCTCTCTAAATAGCGTTCGGTAACAAAATCAATGTCTTTGATTGTCTTCCTTGCCCAATCTATTCTTTTCTCAATGATTTGCTCCGGAGTTAAATGCCAAGCTAAATCACTTCTTCTAATTCTATTGGATAAACTCTGAATAATTAAAGCTGCGGAAACAGAAATATTTAAACTCTCGGTAAATCCTACCATTGGTATTTTTAAATAAGTATCTGCGTTATCCATAATTTCTGGTGAAAGTCCAGATTTCTCTGTACCAAAGAAAATAGCCGAGGGTTTAGTTATATCAAAATCCTCTAAGTGATGCGCCTCTACATGTGGGGTTGTTGCAACAATTTGATATCCTTTATTTCTTAACTCTTCCATAGACTGCTCTGCAGAGGTATAAGTGGTGATATCCACCCATTTTTCCGCTCCTAAAGCGATTTGCTTATCAATGGTTTTACCGTATTTCTGTTCAATCACCCCTAGATTTTGCACTCCAAAGACTTCACAACTACGCATAACAGCGCTAGTATTGTGCATTTGATATACATCCTCTGCTACAATAGTAATATGATTGGTTCTATTTTCTAAAACCTGTTTGAAACGCTCTACTCTATTAGGGGTTAAAAAAGTTTCTAAGTACTCTAAATATTCTAGATCTTGAAATAGCTTTTTTGGATTATTCATTTTATATTTAAGTTTTTATAAATGCAAAGGTAACAATAATATGCAAAAACACTTAGTTGTCCTCTCAGGAGCAGGTATATCCCAACAAAGTGGTATACAAACCTTCCGAGATGCCGATGGTCTTTGGCAAGGATATGATATAATGGAGGTTGCCTCTATAGAGGGCTGGAACAAAAATTCCGATTTAGTTTTAGATTTTTACAATAAAAGAAGAAAGCAATTATTAAGCTGTTCTCCTAATGCGGCCCATTTAGCTTTAAAAGAATTAGAAGCCCATTTTAAAATAAGTATTATCACTCAAAATGTAGATGATTTACATGAAAGAGTTGGTAGTAGTGATATTACCCACTTACATGGAGAATTATTAAAAGTAAGGTCTTTACAGGATGAATCTCTTGTGTATCCTTGGCATAAAGATCTTCTAAAACACCATAAAAATGAACAAGGACATGGTTTAAGACCTCATATTGTTTGGTTTGGAGAAATGGTCCCTATGATGGATAAAGCCATTGAAAAGGTAGAAAAAGCCGATATCATACTCATTATTGGAACTTCTCTACAAGTATACCCCGCAGCAGGTCTTTTAAAATATGCAAAAGCGGATATACCCGTTTATTATATTGATCCTTCCCCTGGAAGCACACAAGGGTTTTCTCAAGAAATTACCCTTATTAAAGAAACTGCAACAAAAGGTATGAGTCAGCTATTTCCAGAATTAGTAAAATGGAGTAAAAAATAAAAATAGGAGGCATCCATTAAGGGTACCTCCTATTTTGTTTCCAATTCTACATAAAGGAAATTATTTTTGCTTAGTAAATTCTAAATTCACATTGATTTTTACTTGTTTTCCAATCGCTTGTCCACTTGGATCATAGTCGATATTGTATTGAAAACGATCAATTGAAGTATTTGCTTGCAAGCCCATTTTAGTATTACCAGAACCATCATCTTCTAATACCCCTCCATATACCATATTGAAGCTCACAGGATGACTTACTCCTTTAATGGTTAAAATTCCATTTAAAATATAATTATCTCCAGCTACTTTTTCAATAGAAGTACTCTCGAATTTCATCTGAGGGTATTTGCTAGTATCAAAAAAGTCTGCACTCTTTAAGTGATCATCACGCATTTCAACACCTGTATTGATGCTATTAACATCTATAGTAAAAATGAATTTCCCATCGCTTAAATCCTCTGCGCTACCTTGGTACTCTCCTTGGTAAGAATCCATTCTACCATCTACAAAAGAAATCCCTAAGTGTTTAACACTAAAATTTAAAAAAGAATGGTAATTGTCTACCTGCCATTTATCTTGGGCGAAAGTAGTAATAGTAGATAAAACTACAATTGCTAATAAAGCTATTTTTTCCATAATAAAAACTGTTTTTTTAATTCCTTACAAAGGTAGAGCACACTTACCAGGATTCACTTAATGTAGATTAATAAAGACAATACCGCTTATTAAAACACTCTAAGATAAAGATTTATACATAAAACAAACACAATTTTACTTTGAAAAATAAAAAAAGCAGTCTTTATTTAAAGACTACTTTTAAGCTATTATTTATTTAGAACGATAACTTTCTTTAAGAAAATCCACTTCATACAAATCTTATCCCCTTTCTCTGTTTTAAACACTTTGAATTGAGGTGCCACTATAGTGGCGATAATTGCTGCTATAATAGGCAACCATACCCCTTGAAGTTCTGTAAAGACCCCTAAGAGCCAACGCAATAAAATAAAAAATAGCGCGAAGCTGCAAAATTGCAACAATAAAGATTTTGTACTTGCATTCATAGTAATTATTCTTTGGTTATATATTTTCCTTTTTTACTTCCCTCATATAATTCATATTTGGCGAAACGTGCTTCTAATTTACCATTAAATAATTTAATTTTTCTAGAAGGTCTTAATCCCACGTATTTTAATGCCTCAATATTTCCGGTAATAAACCAAGCTTGTGTTCCTGGGTAACCTTGTTTTAAAGTATCTCCAATTTCACGGTAAAAACGCTCTAAATGAATATCTAACCTCTCTCCATAAGGTGGGTTGAACACCATATGAAGTGGTCCTTGATTTTCTTTTTGTGTATCAAAAAAGTTAGCCTCATCCACTTTGATATAATCCTCCAAGTGAGCATTATATACGTTATCTCTGGCTTTACTAACAGCAGAAGGCGCTTTATCGTATCCTTGGATAGTATAATGAAACTCTCTAACTTTTTTCATTAAAGAATCTTCTATTTTCTCATATAAATCTGCATCCCAGTCTTTCCATCTCTCAAAGGCAAATTCTTTGCGGTTAATATTCGCTGGAATATTACAAGCAATCATGGCTGCTTCAGTCAATATAGTTCCCGAACCACACATTGGGTCTAAGAAATCACATTGTCCATCCCATCCACTCATTAATAACATACCTGCAGCTAATACCTCATTAATCGGAGCAATATTAGTTGCTGTACGATAACCTCTATGGTGAAGAGAGTTTCCAGAAGAATCCAAAGAAACCGTACACATATCTCTATCAATATGTATATTAATTCTTAAGTCTGGAAAATCCTTATCGATATTAGGACGTTTTCCTGTTTTATCTCTAAATTGATCTACAATGGCATCTTTACTCTTTAAAGCTACGAATAAAGAGTTATTAAAGTTTTCTGTAAAAACCGTTGCATCAATTACAAAACTTTGATCAGCATCTAAATACTTACTCCAGTCTATACTTTGGATCCCTTTATAAAGGTTTGCTTCATTATAAACAGCAAATTGATGTATAGGCTTTAAAATTTTCAAGGCAGTACGCAAAGCTAAATTAGCCTTATACATAAAACCTTTGTCTCCTTGGAAGCTAACCATACGCACTCCAGGCTTAACATCCATTGCACCTAATAACTGTAATTCTTTGACTAATACCTCTTCAAAACCGAAGAAAGTCTTAGCTACCATCTTAAAATTTTCCATCTCAATAAATATATAAGGAATAATTTGTTTACTCGCTTTATTACGCAAAAATAAAGTAAATTTGTAGGCTAATAAAAGATTTAAAGTAAAAGTATGTCAAAACATGAAAAAGCATGGTATAAGAGTTGGTTTGATACTCCTTATTACCATACTTTGTACAAAGATAGGAATTACCAAGAAGCACAATTATTAATCGACAACTTATCGGATTACCTAAATTTAGAACAAGATTCTAAGGTTTTAGATTTAGCATGCGGAAAAGGACGTCACTCGGTTTACTTAAATAGCCTAGGATATAAAGTAACCGGAGTAGATCTATCTAACAACAGTATAGAGTCTGCTAGCAAATACCAAAGCGAATCTTTAGACTTTAAAGTCCATGATATGCGCGAGCCATTGTCAGAGAAATATGACGCTGTATTAAATTTATTTACCAGCTTTGGCTATTTCAATGATGAACAAGACAATAAAAAGACCTTACAATCCATTCATCAAAGTTTAAATGACTATGGTTTAGCGGTAATTGATTTCTTAAATGTCGATAAAGTAATCGACAATTTAGTAGAACAAGAAACAAAAGAAGTGGATGGTATCACCTTTCACATTAAAAGAAAACTAGAGGATGGCTTTATTGTAAAGGAGATTTCTTTCTTTGCAGATGGTAAAGATCATCACCACACAGAAAAAGTAAGAGCACTTCGCCTACAAGATTTTGAAAAAATGATGCAGGACCAAGGCCTTTTTCTACTAGATACTTTCGGATGTTATAAACTAAGAAAGTTTCACCCTAAAGATTCGGATAGACTAATTATGATTTTCAAGTAAGCCTATGGTTTATATAATACCCTTTCTATCGGTTATAATCGGTTACCTAGTAGCCATTATATTACAGCCAAAGAACAAAAAGCACATAAAGTTATTAATGGCCTTTAGTGGTTCATTTTTATTAACTTTAACTGTAACCCATTTACTACCGGAGGTATATGAACATAGCACCCCTGGAATAGAACAAGGCCATAGCCATGGTAAAAACATTATTGGTTTTTATATCATGCTTGGAATTGTGTTTCAAATCGTTTTGGAGTATTTCTCCAAGGGAGCCGAACATGGGCATGTACATATACATAATAAACTAGATAAAATACCTTGGCTTTTATTTATTAGCCTTTGTACACATGCGCTTTTAGAGGGTATGCCACTTAGTAAACACCAAGAATTATCCGTAGGTATAGCTATTCATCACTTACCCATATCAGTGATATTAACTGCCTTTTTTATTCAAGGAGAAATGAAGAAAAATGCCATACTATTTTGCATGGTTATTTTTGCATTAATGACTCCACTAGGTACTTTAATATCTACTAATGTAGGGTTTTTAAATGATTATTATCCGCAGATTTCTGCCGTAGTAGTAGGTATATTATTTCACATATCCTCTACAATCATTTTTGAAAGTAGTGAAGACCATTCCTTTAATATCAATAAATTAATTGCTATTATATCCGGAGTTATCTTAGCTTACTTTGTATAGTCTAACAATAAGGTTTAAAACATCAAATGGGGCTGTCTCAAATGAGATAGCCCCTTTTTTGTGCTTTTAAGTAAAAAACACCATTATAATTATTTGAATTACAATCTAATATACTTAAATTAGTATAAGTAATTCAAGTAAATATGGCAAAGCAAGCACCACGTTATAGACTTTACGATCAGAATCAAATGAGTTTGATTCCTCATTCTTTGGAAGATTTCATTCCTGCCTTGCATCCAGTACGCATTGTAAATAAGGTTATCGATGAATTGGACTTAA